>DAOVXI010000196.1 GCA_030636245.1 Deltaproteobacteria bacterium | reverse complement strand
TCAAGAATAGCGTCTACATCATCAAAATCTTTGTAATCAAAAGATGCTGACCAATTCTGTTCACTTGTTCTAATATAAACGGTTGTGTCTGTCCCATTTGGGACTCGTATAGAATCCCATGAAGCAACTGTCTGCCCTAATACTACCCCACTAACTAGAATGATTCCAAATAAGAAAATTAACTTTTTCATAATTTTACTTTTTTTCAAATGCTATTATTATTTTCTTTGTTCTCGCTTCATCATTATCTATCACAGAATGAACCTTTAACGTTCTTCCGCTGTAAACGATCTGTACCGTTTCATCTACCGTTGTCTCAAGGTAAAAAGGTATCTCTATCTCATATCCTTTCATATCTGCTGCCTGTCCGAACTCTATAACACGCCGCCCAGTCATGGGTTTCACCGCAGCCCACAGTTTTTTAGCAGAGGTATACGCTGAACTCCTGCCACCTATCGCATCCGGTGTCCGCGCTACCGTCTGGATGTCTATATATCTGTTTCTTGCCCCTACGCTCATATTGCTGTTCTTTTGTAGGGTGTTAACATTATCTGGGCATTTCTTGAGACAATATCCATCGAGGATAAGTCAACATCGGATTCATTGTTGTCAAGCCTTATATAAAGCTGAAGGATAATATCATACATAGCCTGTATGACGGCTTTGGGTTCTTTGCCTGAAGCGTACCCCGCAATGTAAGTGACCTCTAACTGAGAGATAGGATCACCGCCGAAGATAGCCGTAATAGGTGCCGAAGTGACCTGATTGACGGTAAGGATAAGGTCTTTTATCCCGCGTTTGTAATAATCGGTATTTAGGGTAAGGGTTGTTTTATCCCCTTCGGCATCTACGGTCTTTACCGTACTGATAGATACATGAGGACCGTAAGGCAGCGTGAACTCCCTCTGATTCCAAAGAGAGTCCCACCACGCTATCAAAGTTTTTTGCTTAAAGGTCGAGTTACAATAATTTTCACAGGCTATACGAGCAGAGCTAACCATAGCATCAATAAGAGCATCCTCGGCTATAAGAGTGGCATCCGCCCCTGCTGTATAGGTCTCTTTAATGTACTGTTTCGCCTGAGCCGTTGTTATCAGTTCGGCGGCTACGTCTGTGTCTATCGTTACCTGTAACATCTTTATCCTTTAAAGTTGCTTTCTCGATCTTATTTCTCAGTCTCAACCGCAGCATCTTTTTTCTTTTGTGCGAGGTTACGCGCTTCCTGCTCATGAAATTCAGGATCTATAACTTTCGCTTTGCCCGGCGCATACTTCGCTTTACCGAAATGCACCATGCGTTTAGCCTTGATTTCCGTCATCTCCTGTATGATACCGTCATACTTTCCGCCGATGAGTTCCACGTTGACAAGTTTCTGTGTGCCTACCGAGGCATTCACAAGTCCACGCTTTTCAACTTCTTCCTCTTTTAAAAAGAGTTCTTTTTTCTTTGTCATGTCTTAAATTTTTTGAGAATTTCACATTTTCCTTGCTTTTCCAGACTTAACGCCCTTTCGAGCTTAACGGTTTCTTTCTTTCCTGAGAATGGACCGCCCGTGTATTTAACGTCTGCCCAATCCCCGCCACCACGCTGGATATGGTGTCCTATTGTTACGGATGATTTTTTTGCCATAATAAAGGGGAGGGAGCCGAAGCCCCCGCCCGATTAAATTATTTTGCTCCTGGTACTTTGAATACATATAAATACCCGAGCATCTTACTGGAGTGAGTTCCTACCCCCGTCCTAAGAATACGCATATATCGCGCACCAAAGCCTGTTAGATCCTCAAGTATAAACTGGAGATTACTGGCAGCTATAGAGTCCGACTGAAACGTCAGCCAGTTAGTCCCATCATTAGACCACTGATAATCAACATCTATATCGGTAGTACCTGATATAGTGGCAGCGATAAGATGCACACTGTATGCCCATGGTTCATTATGGGGCAACTTAAAGAGAATGGTTGTGTCATTCGCTTCGGTGTCATCAATAGTATCACTTATGATAAGGACCGGAGCCGTTACCGTATTACTATAAATAGTAAAGTTCTGTGCATTAACCGCGAGTCCTAAACTGAGCAATGTAATAAGCATCACTAATTTGGCAACTCCGATCTTCTTAAGCCTTTCGGCACGAGGCTTAAAGACTAAATCTCTCTGTCCGTCTCTAACGACCTTCCCTTCAGCATCAAGCACGGGACCGTATTTTCCCTTGAGATATTCAATCTCAACCTTTTGAAGAATTTTTCTGCCCTCGGCAGCTTCCTTCTTTTTTGCTTCATCAACTAACTTACCCATGATTACGGAGTTAATTCGGTTATACTTGCAGCCCAGGTGTCAGTGACAAAAGCACTGGTACGGAACACAGGAAATGCGATCCTTTCAGAGATAGTCACCGTACTCATATCCTTGGTAACATCTCCTACATCGTCAGAGTCATGGAATTTCAGTGTGATATTCCTGCGGTTGTAAACCGAGGCTCCACGCTGCCAATCACCAATAACGTAAGTACCCGCCGAGATAGCGGTATTATCAATGACCGGAACCATATCAACCACCACACGCCCATTCTGAACAAAGATAAAAGGCATGATATACTGGTTGTTAGAATCCTTTTCGAGCTTCATGAGTGCTACATCGGTAGGATGCATCAAGATTCCCGTTGAGCGATATTCTGCGGTACGGATCTGCTTGTTAGCCATCGTGATGACATCATAACGCTGAGGATCAGTAACGGTAGCTCCACCGGCGGCAAAGTCCGTAGCCTGTGCGATAAGTCCACTGATAAGACCCGACCCAGAAAGTATCTCATCATCTTCAGCACTCAGCAACTTCTCAGTTAACCGGGTAGCGAGATAAGAAGATAGCGCCGG
>DAOVXI010000172.1 GCA_030636245.1 Deltaproteobacteria bacterium | reverse complement strand
GTTTTAGGAAATGAATTCTCAAGTTTTAAGCTTGAGTCTACAGCGTCTACTGTAGATAAAAATATTATAAAGGGATTTTGCTCAGGTTTTTTTTCTCGCCGTGAGTATTTATTTGACCGTTATTTCAAAAATTTTGTTGTTCTTCTCCAGTTTTTGAAAAAAAATAATGTGTTGGAGGAAGATATTTATGTAAATATAGTTAAAGCGCAGATATCAAGTTCTGAGCTCTGTATTCTGTTTTATTACTGTTTGAGTGATAAAGGTCATAGAGATTTGAGTTCACTGGCCGAAAAGTATTATCTGTTTGGGAATTTGAATAGTGAAGACTTAATTGATACAGCGCATGCGTCTATTTATCAACCTGTACGGGGATGATGGGATGAGGTTTTTAGTAGTTGTTAGCATAGTTTTATTATCGATTTGTTTTACTGATAGCGATGTGAGGGCTGCTGAAGTTTCGGGGTCGGCAGAGCCTGTCAGTGAGTGGTATTGCCCGAAGTCTCATCCGATAAAGGGTAATATAAATAAGAAAAGAAAAACATGGATATACCATATGCCGGGCGGTTCCTTTTATAATAAGACAAAACCGGAGAAGTGTTACGCAACAGAGCAAGACGCGGTGGCTGGAGGATTTAGAAAATCAAAGCGTTAAGGGAGAATATAAATGAGTAAAGAACAGCTCGAAGCGACCAAGGTCGCGGTACTTGATATTATAAAAAATCAGAAGTTCAAGATGGATGAGGCCATAAGCATGCGCTACCTCATAGCCGACCTGCCAAAGTACGAAGGCACGCACATCGCCGAGATGGAGCTCGCCATAAAGGACTATGTTAAGGACGGAACCCTTATAAGGAAGGGCGATGCCTTCTATCTTTCGGATGACGGATTTAAAAAGGTTTACGAATAATTTTTATATAGCTTTAAAGGGTGTGCCCTTAAGAAATAAATTAGATGGAGTGTGATTAGTTGCCTAAACGTACAGACATAAAGAAAATTCTTATAATCGGAAGCGGCCCTATCGTTATCGGTCAGGCATGCGAGTTCGATTACTCGGGAACCCAGGCATGTAAGTCCCTTAAGGAGGATGGCTATAAGGTTGTCCTGGTCAACTCTAACCCCGCGACGATCATGACCGATCCGACCTTGGCCGACAGGACATACATAGAGCCCATTACCCCGGAGGTGGTGGGGAAGATAATCGAGCGGGAGAAGCCTGACGCATTGCTTCCGACCATGGGCGGACAGACCGCTTTGAACACGGCCGTGAACCTTGAGAAGCTCGGCATACTTAAAAAACATAACGTTGAACTTATAGGCGCGAACATTGAGGCGATAGAGAAGGCAGAGGACCGTGAGAAGTTCAAACAGGCCATGCTTAAGATCGGCCTTGATATGCCAAGGAGCGAGACGGTCCATTCCTTCGAAGAGGCGATAGAGGCGGTAGGCGAGTTCAGCTATCCGGTGATACTTCGCCCATCCTTTACGCTAGGAGGCACCGGCGGAGGAATAGCGTATAACCGTGAAGAGTATGAGACCATGGTGCGGGTCGGTCTTGACGCAAGTCCCACGGATGAGATCCTTGTAGAGGAAAGTGTTATCGGGTGGAAGGAGTATGAGCTTGAGGTCATGCGCGACACGGCCGATAACGTCGTGATAATCTGCTCTATCGAAAACCTTGACGCGATGGGCGTACACACGGGAGATTCCATAACGGTCGCTCCGGCGCAGACCCTTACCGATAAGGAGTATCAGAGGCTCCGTGATTTCTCGATCGATGTTATCCGTGAGATAGGTGTCGACACGGGCGGCTCCAACATTCAGTTCTCCGTTAACCCGGAGAACGGTCGCGTTTGCATAATAGAGATGAACCCGCGTGTTTCCAGGAGCAGCGCTCTTGCGAGCAAGGCCACCGGCTTTCCCATCGCCAAGATAGCGGCAAAGCTTGCCGTGGGATATACTCTTGACGAGATACCGAATGACATAACAAAGAAAACCCCCGCCTCTTTCGAGCCTACGATAGATTATGTCGTAACAAAGATACCAAGGTTCGCCTTTGAAAAATTTACAAAGGCCGATGCGACACTTACCACGCAGATGAAGAGCGTCGGGGAGGTTATGAGCATCGGACGCACATTCAAGGAAAGTTTCGGCAAGGCGCTCCGCTCGCTTGAGACAGGTGTCGTGGGGCTTAAGAAAAAGATCAATGTCACAAGAGAGACACTGAACTTTACCCCAACGAAGAGTGAGCTTGAGGAGATAAGAAAAGAGCTTAAGGTCCCGCGCGCAACCAGACCCTGGTATGTTGCCGAGGCCATGCGGGGCGGCATGACGATCGATGATATTCACAAGATATCAGGCATTGATCCGTGGTTCCTTGAGAACATAAAAGAGATAACAGAGTTCGAGGCCGAGCTTGTAAAAGAAGGGCCAAAGCTAAGCGAAGCGATGCTGCGGAAGGCAAAAGAGTTCGGTCTCTCGGATGCTCATATAGCGAACCTCCTCGGACATACGGAAGATGAAGTACGCTCAAAGCGTAAAGAGCTTGGGGTTATACCGGTCTATAAACGAGTGGACACCTGTGCCGCCGAGTTCGAGTCGACCACGCCTTATCTTTACTCGACCTATGAACGGCCATTTTATAACATCAAGGATAAGGAACCAAAAGCCGAGTGCGAGGCCGAGCCGACGGATAAGAAAAAAGTCATGATACTCGGAAGCGGCCCCAACAGGATAGGCCAGGGCATAGAGTTCGATTACTGCTGTGTGCACGCAAGCTTCGCTCTCACCGAAGAGGGCTTTGAGTCCATCATGGTCAACTGCAACCCCGAGACCGTGAGCACCGACTACGACACCTCCGACAGGCTCTACTTCGAGCCTCTTTCATTCGAGGATGTCATGGCGATAGTTGATAAGGAAAAACCCTACGGCGTTATAGTCCAGCTCGGAGGGCAGACGCCTTTGAAACTGTCCGTGGCCTTGGAGGAAGCAGGGGTTAAGATACTCGGCACAAGCCCGGACTCAATAGACCGCGCAGAGGATCGCGAACGTTTCGAAGAGTTGCTTGAGAAACTGAAACTTAAACGACCTGAGAGCGGCACGGCCAGGAGCGTGGATGAGGCCGTGGTTATCGCCACCAGGATCGGCTACCCGGTAATGGTAAGGCCATCGTATGTTCTCGGAGGACGTGCCATGGAGATAGTCTACAATGAAAAAGATCTTCTCGGTTATATGTCGAGAGCGGTCGAGGCCTCACCGGAGCATCCTGTTCTCGTGGACAGTTTTCTTGCCGGAGCCATTGAGGTGGATGTTGACTGCATAAGCGATAGTACGGATGTCGTGATAGGCGGCATCATGGAGCACATCGAGGAAGCGGGCGTGCACTCGGGAGACAGCGCCTGCTCCATCCCGCCATACTCGATAGAGAAAGACGTATTGGATGAGATACGCAGAGAAGCCATAGCTCTTGCAAAGGAACTCAAGGTCATCGGGCTTATGAACGTACAGTTCGCCG
>DAOVXI010000099.1 GCA_030636245.1 Deltaproteobacteria bacterium | reverse complement strand
GGCAGTTCAGAGAGATTCCCGGAATCATGGACGGTTCAGGGACGCCCGATTACGCCCGTTGCGTAGCGATCTCGACTAAAGGAGCGCAGCGAGAGATGATTGTGCCGTCACTGCTGGCGATTTTCGTCCCCGTCATCGGCGGACTGGTGCTTGGCATGGCCGGGCTGATACTTTTCAGGCGCGACCGCGCAGAGCTTGTTAACGTCACGGAAGACGAGCTAGAGAAGGATCTTTAGGGCGTTTTCTACCTGTGATCTGTAACGCGGGTCAAGTCTTTTGGCTTCATTTAACTCCTTCTTGCCTTCCTCTTTTTCCCCAAGCCTTAGGAGCACCACCCCGAGATTAAATCTTGGGTCAGCCCTTTCAGGACCCATCTTGATAGTTTTCCTGAGTACCTCTTCGGCTTTTTTGAGTTCGCCGGTTTGAGCGAAGATAGCTCCCAAGTTGTTGTTCGCGTCAAAGTAGAATGGCTTTAACTCCACGGCGCGCAGGAACTCTTTTACCGCTCCTTTTGCATCGCCTTTTCTCGCCATGGCCGCACCATAGTTGTTGTGACCTTCCGCGAACTCAGGTTTAAGGCTTAGGACAAGTTCGTACTTCTTAAGTGCGTCATCAAAGCGGCCTGTGTTGAAGTATATATTTCCGATGTTGTTGTGCGCGTCGGCGTATTTAGGTGCGAGCTCTGCGGATTTCTCGTATAGCTTCATTGCTTTTTCATTCTTCCCCATGTTTGAGAAGTAAATGCCAAGTAGATTATAGCCGCGAGCTTTCTTTGGACTTTTTTCTATCACATCGGTATAAAGCGTCAGGTCGTTCTTCCATACTTTGTTTCTGGTGATGGTCGATGTTACGAGTATTAACGATACTACTGACAAAATTATAAGTATTGTTTGTATGGCCTTGAAGGGAACCCTTATACGTCTTGTTACGATCCACGCACACAATGAGACAAGACTCAGTGCGAGACCTACACCGGGCAGGTACAACCTGTGCTCGAATATAACGTCGCGTATGGGGATGATGCTCGATTCAACGCTAAGGGCAAGATAGAACCACAGTATGCCGAAGGAGGCTAGAAGGCCAAAAGGGCTGTTACTGCGTTTGGATCTTATGAAAAGATAAATGGCTCCTCCGATAAGAAGGACATGAAGCAGAGCCGATAAAAATATAGGGACGTCCATTCCACTGCGGACAACATAATCGTAGTCGAGGTTCTGCTCTATTGGAAGAATGAAGAGTCTTAGGTATGTCACTATTACACGAAGCTCGGTTAAGAAGTAAGAGCCTCTGCCTATAAGGTCTGTTTCCTGGGAGGCTTTGCTTATCTCACCTAGTATGTCTCCTGTTGGTTTACCGAGTCCTATAATACTCAGCGGTATTATTAATACAGTTAAAAAGAGCGGTATGAATAATATCAGACGTTTCTTGTTCCTCATTATCGATCCGAAGAAAAACAACTCTATGAGGATGACCATAAAGGGTATCGTGAAACTTATTTCCTTTGTCATCATGGCGCACACGGCCATAAGCGTAGAGGCAATAGCAAGCGCTATGGTTCTTATATCGGTGTGCACCCTCAGTCGTGTCAGAATAAATAAAGTAATTGAGGCAAGATAGAAGAGGGTGGAGAGAGAGGTGAAACGTTGAACAATATATGTTACGGCCTGTGTATTCACAGGGTGCGCTGCAAAGACGGCTGAGGCAAAGAGCGCTGCCACGATTGAAAGCCTGTTGTCTGAAACTTTTCCTTGAAGTGCCGGTGTTTTAAAAAGAAGTAGTGTTAACGCGAAGACAAGCAGGGTGTTGGTTATGTGGATGGCTGTGTTTGTAATGTGAAAGCCGGCAACACTTAACCCACTGAGCTCATAATTTGCCGCAAAGCTTAAGTAACCGAAGTACCTTCTGCCCTCTACATGAAAGAAGTTTGATATATCCCTGATCTTGTAGTTATCTACTATGTTCGGAAAGTCGTCTAAGTGAAAGCTGCTCGATAGGGTGTTGCCGTAGGCGATAATAGATATTACGACAAGAGACACAATAGAGATGACAGTAAGGGCGTTAGTGCTGAAGCCAGGGTTCCTGTCAGCTATCTTGCGTTTATTAGAGGTTTTCTTCCTCTTTTTCATTTCTGTTTATCGCGGTTGTTGATTTTATTTTTTCGACATCTTCGGAGTTCATAGCTAACTTGCGGCCTTCTTCTCTTTGCTTCCTCATATGCGCCATTATGATCTCCGCCGAGCTGTCACCCCTTATAAGCTCTGAAACCTTTACTATCTTATATCCCCGGCTAATTAAAGAATCTATTATCTCGGGAAGTTTTGTGACAAGTTTGTCGGTAGTCCTTTGTGTGCCTAGATGCATGAGCACAATGCCTCCATCAAGTCCCGTGCTGGTGTTGGCAAACTTCATTATCCTATTTTGCATCTCTGTGTTGCTTCTGTATATGCGGGATTTTTTATCAAAGACCCAGTCAAGGGTATCAAGGCTCGTTCTTGTTTCATTATCGTATGTCCAGCCGATGTGCATGAATCCGGCTTCAAGTGCCCACGCGCGTATTTCGCTGTTGACCTCGCCGTAAGGCGCTCTCCAAAGAGGTGCCATCTCGCGTCCGGTCACACGGTTATATATCGCGGCGGTCTCTATGAGCTCTTCCTGTATAAATTCCTTTGTAACGTTGGGGAGCGTTATGTGTCTGTACTGCTTGGAAAAGTCGGTTAAGTGAGAGTGTGTCAGCGTGTGGTTGGCGATCTCATGGCCGTCAAAGTACATTATCTTTACAAGCCCGGGGTTTTGCTCAATAAACCTGCCGGTTAAGAAGATAGTCGTCTTTATGCCGCGCTTGCGGAGTATCCTCAATATCTCCATTGTGTCGCCAGAGTGTGCTCCACCGTCAAAGGTGAGGGTTATCTCGCTTCTATCGGTGCTTGCGTTGATTATGTCGGGCGGGAACGATGGGTATCGTAGTGTTGAGGATTTACGCGTGACCTTCTTTTTGCTTTTTGGTGCTTCAAGCTTCGCGGTGATGGTTCCTTCTTCTCCATGTTTCTTTGCGGTCATTTTCTTTACTTCAACAACCGGCGGAGCATTCGTGACCTTCTCGGATATTTTCTCAAGTAGTTTTACTTTATCCTTATCTACTTTGGCAAAGAGGATATCCATTGGCACAGCGGATACTTCAGGTAATGACTCCGGTTTGTTCATTTCTTGTATCTCTGTGCTCGCAAGAAGCATCTGCGATGTGTTCATAGATGATGTCTGCTTTGATGCCTCAAGTTTTGCTCGAAGTAATAGCGCACGCTCTTGCTTTATGTCAGCTGCAAGCTCAGTGTAGTAAGCCGATATTTGAGGGTCGCTGTAGGCGTGGAGCAGAAGGATGCTGAGTATAGTAAGAGCACTCGCACCCCTTAGGGGTAATCTTCCAAAAAGAGCAAAGAGGGATATCAGTACCTCGATGATCGTTTCAAATATTCCTATGACGAGCGCTGAAGTTGTTGATATGGTAATATTTATAAGATAAGCAGCGGCTGAGAGGAGTTGCTTTAAGAGATACAAACTACTCTCAAATATGCCTTTAAGTGTTATGGATATGATCCCTGTAATGACCCTGCGAAGATACTCTTCAACTCTAAAACCTTTCTTAAGTACCCGAAGCAATATGGCAAATACCACGCTGAGCACGCGGTGGCCTTGACGCAGGAATGATCGTTTAAGATACGTTAGCAGGGAGTATGAATATTTAAAAAGGTATAGCGCCTCGGCCTTTATGATCAGGAGAAAGGTATATGTGGCCGCAAAAGCAGCAAGAGATGCTATAAGAATGAATCGTGTAGTTTTGAGTGAGCCGTAGAAGGCATTGCCGGATAATGACTTTATGATATAGTAGCTTTTACTTAAAAAAGCTTCAGCACGGCACTTAATAATGTAGGAGATGATAAGTACGGCTATATAGATATCAAAGCGGGTAAGTATCTCAAAGGGCTTTCTACTTGGCGTTGGTTTGTTAAGGCCGAGCACGGTTTTATACATACTTGCCCGAGCCTTGATCCCACAGGCGACACCGCAGACACAGCCGCACTCCTTGCATAGAGATTTGTCGCAGCCCTTGCAAACCCCTGGAGCGTGAACCTTAATATGTCGATGACAGTTCATCAATAGAATCTACCATTTTTTTGCCCATACAGTCAAACCCGCGAGGCGAGAAAACTGTTGAAAGAACAGGCACTTTATAATATTATAGCAGTTGTTAAAAATATTACTTACCTAGGAGTGATCATGGCAAGAAAAACAGCATCAAAATTCAAGAAGATCCTCGTACCAACCGATTTCACAGACGCTTCCATTGAGGCCGTTAAGCAGGCACATGAGTTGGCAAAGCAGTTCAAATCAACTGTTCATCTGGTGCATGTTATAAACACAAAGTCGGAGGCCGCCGGGTTTTATCAGCCGCATATGTCCTTTAATAATATAGATAAAGAGTATCAGGCAAAAGCATCTGATTATATAAAGAAGTTCGCTTTAAAGCACCTCAAGGGGCTTAAGAACCTTAAGACAGCTGTGCTGAAGGGTGAGCCCTATAAGCAGATAATAAAGTACGCAAACGACAACACGGTTGATTCTATCGTGATAGGCACTCATGGAAAGACAAAGGTAGACCGTCTTATTTTCGGTTCCACAACCGAGAGGGTGATGCGTAAGGCCTCTTGCCCTGTCATAATAGTTCCATCAAAGTAGGAGAGGGCTGTGTTCTCCATAGGAATACTTGAGATAACCGTACTGCTCATAATCGCCTTTGTGATACTTGGCCCGGAAAAACTTGTCGAGCTCAGTAAATGGCTGGGCGGCGCGTACCGGGACCTACGGGTAGCATTCGCGGAGCTTCGTTCCTCCATAGAAACAGAGGCCGGTGAAAAGGGCGGAGAAAGCTCTTCAGATCCGTCCCGGGAAAAACCCTGACCAAAGAGCTTATTCTCGTCAAGCGAGTGTTTTCAAGCAAATACCCAAGAATATAAATGACGGATAATGAAAATAAATTGGAACTAGCCGGGCACTTAACGGAGCTTAGACGAAGGCTGATCTATTGCCTTTTATCCATTGCCGCTTCATTTTGTGTTGCTTACTACTTTTCAGCCGAGCTATACGAGCTCCTTACCGAACCGCTTAGGCCGGCCTTTCCCGGCAGCGATAAGTTTTTGGCCTTCACCGCCGTTACGGAACCTTTCTTTACATATCTGAAGGTCGGTGTCGTGGGGGGGATACTTTTGGCTGCTCCTGTCATAATCTATCAGTGCTGGGCCTTTGTCTCTCCCGGGCTTTACGCGGGGGAGAAGAGGTGGTTTTTGCCCTCGGTCTTCTTTTCTACCATTCTCTTTACTCTTGGTGTTATCTTTTGTTACACGCTTGTCCTTCCATTTGCCCTGAAATATCTTCTTGGATACTCGGGACCTGAGCTCAGACCGGTTCTATCAATGGGGCTTTACTTTGCCCTTACCACAAAGCTCTTGTTCGCTTTCGGCGTTGCGTTCCAGTTGCCGCTGGTTGTGCTTATTTTGTCACTCGTTGGGGTTGTCGGCGGAAGGCAGCTTGCCGGGTGGTGGAAGTACGCTCTTATTTGCTCGGTCTTCTTTGGTGCTTTCCTTACTCCTCCGGATGTAGTGAGCCAGCTTCTTCTGGCAGGGCCCTTGATGGTACTTTACTTTCTTGGTGTTTTGCTCGCACTTATCTTCGGGAAGAAAAAGTAGAGTTAAGAAGTAGGGGGAAGTATCTGTATGATCGGTGGTTTACTATGTTGGAACGTTTAGTTATGTTGATTCGCAAGTAGAGTTTAGGGATAGATCTTTACTATGTTGGTTGCCTGAAGACCTTTATCACCTTTTGAGAGTTCATACTCGAATATTTGATCCCGTCTTGGAAGAGCATTGAAGTCGGTACCTTCCTCAAAGCTTGACTCATGAGCAAAGACCGTTTCATATGGGCTGTCTTCGCGTCTTGTGTCTGTTATCCAGAGTCCTTCGCCTATGTGGTCAAGGTGTCGCATGAAACCAAAGTTCTTTGCGTGATTATATGTGTAGCAGATGCCTCGTACACGGCTTCCAAGCTCACCCCATTTTTTCCCGCTCTGACCCTCTATTGGCAGAAGGTTTGGTATGAGGTAGCCCGACATGTACAAATCGACCTCTCGTTTTAGTTGAGAGCTTACATTATGAAAGGCCACACACTCAACACGGCAGCCTTTGTTCTGAAGGGCACGGATGACCTCTATAAAGTCGCCGTCTCCTGTTATCATGAGGACCTTGTCAAGGTTCTCGCTCTGAAGGAGAGCGTCAACGGCCATGTCCAGGTCGGCGTTCGCCTTGCCGAAGCGGTTTCCGTTCTCGTCCGTGTACCAGCTTACGACCTTTTCGATTACCTTAAAGCCGAAGTCTCGTAGTGTTGAGTAGAAGTTTATGGTACGTTGCTTGTACTCCTTGTCGCTCATGCTCCTGTCTTCGTCGTAAGCAACGTATGCGTTAAGCCTTATCGGCTCGCCGCTCTCTCTTGTTGCGAAGTCCCTTAGGATATCAAAACGCATACCATAGCCGCCGTTACGTGCTATGTTGGCTACATCAACATAAAGCCCTACTTTTCTTCCCTTATCTTTTGTCATGACAGGTATATCATAACACTAAATATCAAGGTTGGATACCGCGAGCGCATTCTTTTCAATGAACTCACGCCGTGGCTCTACCTGGTCTCCCATAAGGCGAGTGAATACCTCGTCGGCCTCAACCGGATCATCAACCTTTACCTTCATGAGGGTGCGTTTCTCAGGATCCATGGTCGTTTCCCATAGCTG
>DAOVXI010000086.1 GCA_030636245.1 Deltaproteobacteria bacterium | reverse complement strand
TTGCGCCTGTAGCTCAACTGGATAGAGTATCTGACTACGAATCAGGAGGTTGGGGGTTCGACTCCCTCCAGGCGCACCACTATAATAGCAGGCCGCCGTATAACTTTGGCGGCCTCTTTTTTATTTCAGGTTATATGATATGATTTTAGTGTTGTTTATCATTTCTGGGAGGTATATGAAAGTATGTTTTGGGTAGCGTTAATTATAGCTGTTGTCACTGCGTTCCTGGCGGCGTATATATACTCCACCCAGGCAACCGCTTATGTTATCGGAAGGCTGCTTGCCGGCTTCGGCCCCCATGATGTGGGGCTTGGCGCCATGGACTTGATCCTGCCAATGCGCAGGAATACGTTCAAGATAACCCTTGTGCTTCTTATAGTGGCTGAGCTTGTTGTCATATCCGTCAGTTACGGCGCAGGGCACTGGTTTTGGGTTATGCTTCTATGTTTCGGGCTGCAGCAAGTACTTGTAAGGTTTTTCCCGCCTTTAAAGCCGTGCTCCGGTTTTATGGAGTCGGCCATAAGAGGAAGCCTGGCTCGACAAAGGATGTTCTTTGTTAACTCGGACAATAATTACCCGGCCTCAGTGCTTGCCGACTTGATAGACAAGATAGATCAGATAAGCCCGGAGCTGTTGGATGCCGCCGGTAAAAAGACGAAGATCTCCCCAAAGGTCCTTATGTATTAGCTTTCGAGATGTTTACGTAAGTTTAAGGCGGATGGCCATGTTGGCCGCCTCGGTGCGGTTCTTTGCGTCGAGTTTACTGAGGATGTTCCTGACGTGCGCGTGTACGGTCTTTTCAGCTATTCCCAGGGTTGAGGCGATCTCCTTATCCTGCATTCCCTTTGTAAGGCAGTGTAACACCTCTTTTTCTCTTTTAGTGACCTGTGAGCATTTTTTGGAATCGATCGTCTTTGTGTCGATCACAATGATCGCGGCGGCATCTTTTGCCTGAGGGAGATGAGCAACTTCCTTATCGACGCAGAAGCAGATGGTAGACCCCCAGGGGCAGATGGTGTCAATGTATTGGAAAAGAAGGTTATGCTTCTTTGTTGCGCCGTAGTTATCCAGGCAGTCGCTATATACGGCACTAAGAGCGGCCGGGAGGTAGGTGGTGAGCTTACCCTCCATTTTTTTCAGGCAGTCGTTGGCGGAGACGTTCGAGTATATTATTTTTTTGTTCTTGTCCACGGCGATAATGCCATAGAGCAATTCATCGGGCGAGTCTGTTGTGAAAAACTCGTTTTCAAGAAGCCAGCGATAGCGTCTATAGGCAAAGAAGAGATACGGCGAAAGTTTATTGAATAATTCGATCTCTTCGTTGTTGTACGGCTTCCCGTCAAAGCGGGCGTAGCCTGTAAGCCCGAGCTTGTCGCCGTTTCTGTCAAAGTACATGGTCTGAAGCACATCGCTTATACCGTAAGGCATGTACCTGTTCTTGAATACATCCGAGAAGTAGAAGTTTTCGTGTGAGCCGGAGGAATCCGTGTGGTAGCCTACTTCCTTGCCGTTAACAATGTATTTTTGCCAGTATTTATACTCCTCCGGGATGAGGTTGCCGGAATCGACGAGGAATTGCTGGGGGTATCCATAGTGGATCCCGCTAAGATCAAAGCCCGAGCCGCGAACGCCTGTAATTCCAGCGGCAGAGTGAGGAATGGCCTCTTTAAGCGGCATCATAAGCTTTTCCTTGAACGATGCGTGATCATGGATGAGGGTGCTTTGACGCCTGATCTCGATAAAAAGCTTTTCAGAACTCTTCAACCGGATGTGCCTCCAAAGTTGTGTAAAACTAATCAAGTGGTTTTTAGTGTTGCGTTAGAGCTTTTTTGTCAGGACCTCGGTCATGCCATAGAGGTCGGAGGTATATCTTAAGATTTTTTGGGGGGATGGTATTTCTTGAAGTGACCGAAGCGATTGTGTGATTATAACGGATAAACAAGTCATTTCACAAAACAATATGCCCGGCTTGTCGTATGATGTCTGTCTCTGCCTTTCCCCAAGGTACTTTTATATTAAAGCACAGGATATATCTTTTGCAAGCTAATCGGAGGAATTTATCCTATTTTAACAAGAAAGCTAGCAAATTGATATAGGTATAGCTGTCTATTTACAGAATATTAGATTAATGTTATATTTTGCTACTTAGATTGGTTATTTCTTACGATAATAGGTAATTCTAACCAGCGTTTAGGTTTATTTATTTGATCCGGTAAACGCTGCATCCATCATGACAGGATTTGCGATGAGAAGGTGGCTTTAGGAGATGAAAAAGGGCAGGATAAAGGTGCTGGTGATCGATGATTCCTATCAGGCGGGAAAGCTTGTAAGGGATACGTTCACAAGATGCAGCGAAGCCGAGGTTGAAAACACAACGACCGTGGTGGATGCGCTGCGAAAAGTCTCTGAGTCAAGGTTTGATATTATAATAACAGAGGCCTTTATGCCCGGAATAAGTCTTAAAGAGACCGTACACTACATAAAGAGCCTAGAGATCAACAAAAACACCCCCATCCTTGTTCTAAGTAACTTTGAAAAGATATATGATGTCAGGTCACTTAATATTCACGGCGTACACTCTGTGATGGGTAAACCCCTGGATGCGGGTGAGCTTGTGATCGCCACTGACAATATCATCTCAAAAACATCACGTGACTGATCTATTTTAATAAAAAATCCGGGCTACATCGCTCGTGTTGCCAGCGCCTTCCTTTGTTTGATCCAAGAATGTAAAAAACTCTTATTCCAATCTTCAATTCTTGCAATTCTCATTGAATTTGCTAAACTTTATAAATAATTCCGGAAGATGAAAGGTCAAGGATACTAACGATGGAACTCAACGCCATAGTAACACAGAGAATTGAAGTGGCACCGGGGCTGATAATACTTCAGCTTAAACCAGAGGGGTGGGAGCTACCCGACTTCATCCCCGGTCAGTTCGCCGTGCTAGGCCTTCCCGGATCCAGTGAAAGGGTGCGCTACTCGGATATCGAGGATGAGAAGCCTGAGAATGAAAAGATGATAAAGCGCGCCTACTCAATAGCCTCGTCTTCAAGCGAGAAAGAGTATGTGGAGTTCTATGTGACGCTTGTAAGGTCGGGAGCTTTGACCCCAAGGCTCTTTTCACTTAAGGTGGGTGATAAGCTTTGGATGAACAGCAAGTTTACCGGCATGTTTACTTTGAGCGATATAAAGGAGGAGTACAAAAATGTAGTGCTTCTTTCTACCGGCACCGGTCTGGCGCCTTATATGAGCATGGTAAGAACAGAGCTTGAGTGCGGCAAAGGCAGAAAGTTCGCCGTAATACACGGAGCGCGCCACTCCTGGGACCTTGGCTATCGCTCGGAGCTGGTGACCATGGAACGGATATGTCCTGATTTTTCATATGTGCCGATAATAAGCAGGCCCGATGACGAGCCGACAGCGTGGCAGGGGCTAACGGGTTATGTCCAGGACCTTCTCAGTGGAGATAACGTTAAGGAGCTTTTTGGTTTCGAGCCGTCACCGGAAGATACCCATGTGTTCCTCTGCGGAAATCCGGGGATGATCGAAAAAGCAATGATAAAACTTGAGGCCGACGGATACAGAGAGCATACTAAGAAAATATCCGGACAACTTCATGTTGAAAAATACTGGTAGCGTTCTTCATCAAGTTCTCGCATTGAGCTGCCATAGAAGCGATCCTTATAATAACAGCAATGAAAAAACTTAAGATAACACTTGTCGAACCTTACTTTTCCGGCTCACATAAAGAGTGGGCAAAAGGGTATAAAAAAAACAGCGCCCACGATGTAGAGCTTTTAACTCTGCCCGGCAGAAATTGGAAGTGGAGGATGCGTGCGGGCGCCGTTACGCTTGCAGAGAAATTTATTAAAGATAATCCTAACCCCGACCTGCTTTTATTCTCCGACATGTTTGATGCCTCTCTCTTTCTATCTCTCACAAGAAAAGAAACCCACGATATACCCGTCTGTCTCTATTTTCATGAAAACCAGATGACCTATCCACGCTCCTTTGGAGATAAGGACTTAAAAGGCGGCAGGGATATTCATTTTGGGCTGATAAACATAACCTCCGCGTTAAGTGCTGACAGGGTTTTTTTTAATTCAAAGTTCCATATGGAAGTTTTCATGAAAGCCGCGAGGGAGCTTTTAGGTAAGATGCCGGAGGGCGGTCAGCTTGAAAGTATTGATGTAATAGAGAAGAAAAGCGCGGTGCTGTCTGTCGGGATGAACTTTAAAGAGCTTGACAAGGTCGAGGTTGAAGGCGGAGGAGAAAAAAAACCGCCTCTTATACTCTGGAACCACAGGTGGGAGCATGACAAGAGGCCCGATGATTTTTTTAAGGCACTATACATAATGAAAGACAAAGGTCTTGATTTTGAACTCGCCATCCTTGGCGAGAGTACTGGAAAAACCGCGAAGGTCTTTGATGAAGCAAGGGCAAGGCTTGCGTCAAAGATAATACACTTTGGTTACGCTAAAGACAGGACAGAGTATATAAGATGGTTAAAGCTTTCCGATATACTCCCGGTCACCTCGGATCATGATTTTTTTGGTTGTTCTGTTGTCGAGGCGATCTACTGCGGGGCCTACCCGCTGCTTCCAAACAGGCTTGCATACCCGGAACATATCCCAGCAGAACTGCAAAAAGAAAATTTATATAATAGTTTTAATGAGCTGGTAGGTAAACTCGAAGAGAAGATCCTGAACAAAACAAATGATGAAAAAGAAGCACTTAAAAATGCTGTGAGTCATTATGATTGGAGTGAGCAGGCATTGATCTATGACAGGGAGATCTATAATGTTTTTCAAAGTAAGACTCTAAAATAGCAAAAAGCCTTCATTTTTTATGGTACAATTATAGGTATAATTCGTAATTTGATCAGGCTGAGGTCGGGCACATGTCACTCTATAGATGTATTCTTTTAGCTCTTTCTGTGTAAAAAAATAAATAATATTTGCTCTTTCAGCGATGATAGATTAAGGATCTCATTTTGAGCGAAAAAACCTACAAAAGATTCAAGCCTCTTGTTTGGCGTTATGTTGCGCCGGTTGCGGTTCTGTGCGTCACGGCGGTAGCACTCTTCAGTCTTTACTCTACAGAGAGGCTGAGGGATGAACAGTCCTTTATCTGGGAGCTTGATAATGAAGTAATGCATACCCACAATGGCTATACAAAGCTTCACCTTTTTGTTGACGAGGATAGCTTCCATCCCGATGTCTATAAAAACCCGGAAAACTTTAAGCAAAGCCTGGATGAGATCGACGCCGGGCTCAATGAGATAAAAAATATATCCTCAAAAGAAATATTCAGTGACGCTGCTGAAGAGAATATAAGGGTAATGGTGGATGCCTTGTTAAAGGAGGCAGATGCCTTTAATCAAGCACTGACAAAGATCAAAGCAGATGACCTTGCTTCATTTTACAGCTCATATGAAGCACTCATTTTCGCATTTGATCAGCTTGAGGAAGGGCTGCATAACTTAGTCCAAAGTAAATTTACGGATATAGGTAGCCATAGCCGCGTCTTATTGATCGTGTGGGCCATGATCGTTGTTTTCGTATTGGGGGTCATTATTTTGTTCGAGAGAAGGCGTGAAAGGTATGAGGATGAGTTAAGAACGAACGAACAAAAACAGTTTCTCCATGTGGAACACACACCGCTTGCGGCAATAGAGTGGAACACAGACTTTGAGGTTATAGGCTGGAATCCAGCGGCAGAAAAAATGTTCGGATTTACAAAAGAGGAAGCAATGGGACGAACCGCCATTGGGTTTATCGTTCCGAAGAGCATTAAGAAGCATGTTGATGATATATGGGCAAGCTTGCTTAAGAATGAAGGGGGCACGAGAAGCAGAAATGATAATATTACAAAGGACGGCAGGATAATAATTTGTGAGTGGTACAACACTCCGTTAATAGATAAAGCGGGAAAAGTAATAGGGGTCGCTTCGCGGGCACACGATGTAACGGAAAGTATTTTTCTCGAAAGAGAGTTAAGGGAGCGCAGCAACCTGCTGCAAACCTTGCTTGATACCATTCCAAACCCGATATTTTATAAAGACACGGATGAGAAGTACCTTGGATGCAACAAGGCCTTTGAGGATTCCGTGGGTTTTAAGAGGGAAGAGCTGCTTGGAAAAACAGTGTATGATGTCGCCTCAAAAGAACTTGGGGATAAGTACCATGAAATGGATTCAGCGCTTTTAAACAACCCCGGGGTGCAGGAGTACGAGTTTCAGGTTAAGTACACCGATGGAAAGCTGCACGACGTCATTTTTACTAAGGCGACATACACGGGCAGGGATGACAACGTTGCAGGCCTTGTAGGAATAATGACGGATATAACAGAGCGTAAGCGCGAAGAGGTGGAGCTTGCGAAGGCGAAAGAGAGCGCAGAGGCGGCAAGCAGAGCAAAGAGCGATTTTCTGGCAAGCATGAGCCATGAGATAAGGACCCCCATAACCGCGATAACCGGCGTATCAGAGCTGCTTTCCGACAAGGAGGCAAGGGATGAAGAGGACGAGAAGTACCTGGACATAATCTCAAGCGCGAGCGACACGCTCCTTGGCCTTATAAATGACATTTTGGATATATCAAAGATAGAGGCGGGCCAGCTTAAACTTGAGGAAAAACCCTTTAGTCTGGAGAGGGAAGTTGAGGCGGCGGTCTCTCTTGCGAGAGTAAGGGCGGGGGACAAGAACCTCAGGGTGGAGCTTCGCATCCTTGAGGGTGTGCCTAAGTCCGTTGTCGGCGACAGGCTGCGGCTTAGCGAGGTACTGCTTAACCTTGTCGGTAATGCCGTTAAGTTTACCGAGAGGGGTGAGGTCAAGCTAGAGGTGACCCCATACGATTATGTCGCAAAGGATGATGGCGATGAGGCAACGCTGTTATTTACGATCAAGGATACCGGTGTTGGCATATCGACTGATAAGCTTGAGAGCATATTCGATCAATTCTCACAGGCCGATAACTCGACCACAAGAAAATACGGGGGGAGCGGGTTGGGCCTTTCGATATCCAAAAAACTTGTAAACCTTATGGGCGGAAGAATATGGGTAGAGAGCAAAGAGGGCCGCGGCTCCAAGTTCAATTTTACGGCAAAGTTCAAGATACACTCGGGAAGTATTGATGAGTCTCATCGTAAAGAGGCGGTAACGGATAAACCAAGCGACAGCCGAACACTTAAGATACTCCTGGCCGAGGACTCAGAACATATAAGTTTTGTAATAAAGACTTTTCTGAGGGATACGCCATATAGTGTCGAGCTTGTCGAGAACGGCGCTGAAGCGCTCAAGAAGTTCAAGGAAGAAAAGTATGACCTTGTATTAATGGATATGGAGATGCCTGTTATGGACGGCTATGAGGCAACACGCATGATAAGGGAGTATGAAAAGACAAACGATCTTTCACCCGCGCCCGTAGTAGCTCTGACCGCGCATGCCTTAAAAGAGCATGAGATAAAATGCATGGAGGCCGGCTGTACGGCTCACATCGGAAAGCCTGTAAAAAAGCCGGACCTTCTTCGCTCCATCATCAAGTACACGAACGGCTGAACTTAGAATACTACTCGGACCTTTTGATGTAT
>DAOVXI010000200.1 GCA_030636245.1 Deltaproteobacteria bacterium | reverse complement strand
TCTTCTTTTTTATCCTTGTCTTCGGGAAGCTTCCATGTTGCGTATTTGCAGTCGGGGTACTTTGAGCAACCAAAGAACGTTCTGCCTTTTTTTGTTTTACGTTCGACAAGCTTTCCGCTGCATCCTTCTTCTTCGCAGGGAATACCTGTCGAGTATGATTTTGTGGTTTTGCACTCCGGGTATGAGGAGCATGCGAGAAAACGTCCGAAGCGCCCGGTTTTTATTACCATAGGAGAGTTGCAGTTCGGACACTTCTCATCCGTCTCTGTCTTTGCCTCTACCCTGGTTATCTTTCCATTCTCGTCCTTCGTGAAGTCGCTGGTACTTTTGCACTCCGGGTAGCCACTGCAGGCAAGGAACTTTCCTCTGCGTCCCCATTTTATGACCATCGGGCTCTTGCACTTCTCACACTTCAGGTCCGTTGTCTCTTCGGTCGCCTTGAGGTTCTTCATCTCCTCTTTTGCCTTGGCAAGACTTTCCTTGAAGGGTCCGTAGAACTCCTTCATAAGTTTGGTCCAGTCAAGCGTGCCTTCCTCGACTCTGTCGAGTTCATCCTCAAGGTGTGCCGTGAACTCGGCATCAAGTATGGTCGGAAAGCTTGTTACGAGTAGCCCTGTTACCAGTATGCCAAGCTCTGTAGGGAAGAGCCTTCTTTCCTCCTTGGTAACGTACTCACGGTCCTGAATGGTTGAGATGATGGAGGCGTATGTGGATGGCCTTCCTATGCCGCGCTCCTCAAGCTCTTTAACAAGGGTAGCTTCGGTAAACCTTGGCGGAGGCTGCGTGAAGTGCTGAAGAGGCACTATCTTTTCAGCGTTAAAGCTTTCACCCTCTTTAAGCGGAGGCAGTATGCCCTTCTCATCACCGCCCTCTGTGACGTCGTCCTTGCCTTCTTCATAGACGGCCGTGAAGCCGGGGAATTTTATGATGGAGCCGTTTGCCGTGAAGAGATACTTCTTTACGGTAAACTCCGCTCTCGTCTGATCCAGTATGGCCGGCTTCATCTGTGAGGCAACGAATCTTTTCCATATAAGGTCGTATAGGCGATGCTGGTCCCTGGATAGATGCGACTTGATCTCTTCCGGCGTATACTTCAGATATGTAGGGCGTATGGCTTCGTGAGCATCCTGCGCTTTTTTCTTTCCTTTATAGGCATTGGGTTTTGTGGGCAGGTATTCGTCACCGTACTTTTCCTTTATGTGTTTACGCACGGCCGTTACGGCTTCCTTCGAGACCCTTGGCGAATCAGTTCTTATGTATGTGATAAGACCGACGGAGCCTTCACTTGCCATCTCAACCCCTTCATAGAGCTGTTGGGCGACCATCATTGTTTTTTTAGCCGAATAGGAGAGCTTGCGTGAGGCCTCCTGCTGGAGCTTACTTGTTATGAACGGGGGAAGGGGGTTTCTCTTCCTCTCCTTCTTCTCGATCTTGGTTATATCAAATGGAGAGCCTGTGACAGCTTTCGTTATCTCGGTTGCTTCCTTCTCGTTCTTGACCTCTATTTTTTTGTTATCTTTTTTTGCGAGCTTTGCGCTGAAGCCGTTGAACTCGGCGGTGATGCTCCAGTACTCCTTCGGGTTGAAGGCGTTTATGGCCTCTTCCCGCTCACTGATGAGTCTTACCGCGACACTCTGGACACGTCCTGCACTGAGTCCGCGGCGAACCTTGTCCCAGAGGATGGGGCTGACCTGATATCCCACAAGCCGGTCCAGCACACGTCTTGCCTGCTGGGCTTCGACCTTGTGCTCATCAACCTCTGTAGGGTTTTTTATTGCTTCCTTGATAGCGCTCTCGGTTATCTCGTTAAAGAGCACGCGGTAGAATGTTTTATTTGTTTTGCCGCTTTTCGGGGTGAGCGCCATGCGGATATGCTGCGCGATAGCCTCGCCTTCACGGTCGGGGTCAGGCGCGAGGTATATGTCGTCAGCGTCCTTGCAGGCCTTCTTAAGCTCGGTTATGACCTTTGCCTTGCCCTTGATGGTTACATACTCGGGCTCGAAGTTATTTTCAATGTCCACCCCGAGCTTGCTCTTTGGCAGGTCCATGATATGACCGACCGAGGCCTTTACGCTAAAGCCCCTACCGAGGAATTTATTGATGGTCTTTGCCTTTGCAGGCGACTCAACTATGACTACTGATTTTTTCATGGTTTATTATCTTAATATATTATGCTCTCCGAGTAAACACTTTACCCGGTAATTGTTCAATATCTCCATCAAGCTCCATCATGAGAAGAGCGTTCAGCGCCTCCTGGCTTTTTAGCCCGGAGTTCTCGATTATCAGATCGATGTGCATCGGCCCGTCAGAGAGGAGCTCGAAGATCTCGCCTTGTGTCTTATCGGTAAAGGCCGGCGCCTTTTGTGCTTTATCTATCAGTGATGTTTTACTAAAAAGCCCGAGTGATGTCAAAACGTCCTGTGCGTTCTCTATGAGTGAGGCGCCATCTTTAATAAGATTATTCGTGCCGCTGCTTGCGGGTGAGTTTACCTGACCGGGTATGGCAAAGACCTCTCTGCCGAGGTTAAGCGCAATGCCGGCGGTCATTATGGCTCCGCTCTTCATGGGAGCTTCAGATACTATAACCCCCTCAGAGATTCCCGCGATGATCCTGTTACGTTGAGGGAAGTTCCATGCCAAAGGTTGCGTGCCCGGAGGGAACTCGCTGACCACGGCGCCTCTCTCTATTACTTCCTCAAAGAGCCGTTTGTTCTCCT
>DAOVXI010000197.1 GCA_030636245.1 Deltaproteobacteria bacterium | reverse complement strand
GGGAAACTCTTTTTTAAGCAGCATCGATAGCCTCGTGTTCTCTACTATCCAGTATATATCCTGAAGAAGGTTGTCTCCGTGAAGTGGTGTTTGTTTAAATGAACTCTCCAGTAAGGAGCCCTCTCTTGATTGAGAGGACAGAAAGAAAACAAGAAGCCTTGCAAGCTCAACTTGTTTCTCTCTTGTAGGCATATCCACAAGAGAGATCGGCAAGTAGATCGTCTCCCCGTCGCTCCATCCAAAGCCGTACTCCGGCATAAGCGCTGGGTGTGAAAGCTTTTTAAGTACAAAACCATACGACCTGGGACGTGCGTCCCCTATAAGATCAACCACCCTAAGCTCTCGCCCGGCGATCATTGAAGCAAGGATAGAGAACCTTCTAAGGTACTCTCTTAGACTCAGCTCCGCACCTTCGGTTTTCCATTTATTAACTTTATTATTGTGAAGGTACTGAAAGACCCTGTCTATGCTCTTCCCGGCGAGGTATTCAAGACTTATATCCATTGTCCTTAGAAAGTAGCCTCTACGAGATCCAGGAGCGCAAGTTGAGCTTCCTTGTCATCTGTCAGACTCCTGACAAGGGCCGCCTCACATGCAGCTCTGGGAGTTAGTCCGCTACCCATCAGCATGGCCGCATGGACAAGTAGTCTTGTTCCCGGAGGTGTCTCCATGGAAGAGTCCGTGTGCTCACGCATCTTGCGACCCAGCGTTACGAGCTTTAAGGCCGACTCTTTATCAATACCACTTTCCCTTTCCACTATCTCAGCCTCTTCTTTAGCTTCGGGGTAATCGAACTCAAGAGAGATGAACCTCTGACGAGTGCTCGTCTTCAGGTCCTTTAGTATGTGCTGGTAACCGGGGTTATAGGAAACAACGAGCAAGAAGTCTTCGTGCGCCTTGATCTCCTCACCCGTCTTCTCGACCATTAGCACCCTTCTGTCGTCTGCAAGAGGGTGAACAACAACGGTCGTGTCTTTTCTTGCCTCGACCACCTCATCCAGATAACATATACCGCCTTCCCTTACAGCCCTTGTAAGCGGGCCGTCTGTCCAGATTGTCTCTGCTCCCTTTATAAGGTAACGCCCGACAAGGTCAGCGGTGGTCAGGTCATCATGACATGAAACCGTGTAAAGAGGCAGCCCGAGCTTATGAGCCATGTGTCTTACGAACCTGGTCTTACCGCAGCCGGTCGGACCCTTTAAGAGCACCGGAAGGCGCCGGTCATAGGCCGCGTTAAAGACCTCCACCTCGTCTCCTACAGAGACATAAAAGGGGCAGGCATCGCCTGCCCCTTTTATGTCATCTATTTTTATTACTTTTTTATCCATAACTAAGTCCCTTATACTTCTTCTCTGCCCTTGCCGGGGGTAAAGAAATCATAGAGGTATATCAGGAGACCTATAAAGAAGGTAAATCCAAATATGAGTCTTATTCCATAGAAAAGAGCCATATGTCCCTGAGTTTCCATGTAGCTCATAGCAAGGACCCTCTGCAGGTACGATTGAACAATGCCTGCACCTGTAAGCGAGAGCGCGATGAATACCATGGAGATAACCATTGTCCAGAAAGCGAGAAGTTCCGCTTTTTGATGAGTTACCTTTACGCCCCTTATTATTGGCACGGCATATGATGTCATGGCAAGAACGATCACAGCATAAGCGCCAAAGAAGGCAAGGTGACCGTGGCTGGCCGTTACCTGAGTGCCATGGGTGTAGTAGTTTATTGACGGCAGGGTATGCATGAAGCCCCAGATTCCTGCTCCTACTAACGACAGCACAGCTGCTCCGACCGTCCAGGATATTGCCGCCCGGTTCGGATGTTGACGAGCACGTTTACTTACCATATGGAAGGAGAAGGCGACCATCGCAACGAATGGCAGGATCTCAACTGCCGAGAACCATGCTCCCCACGTTAGCCAGAATTCAGGTGTACCTATCCAGTAGTAGTGATGCCCCGTGCCGATAATTCCGGCCATAAATACAAGACCTACTATGACATAAAGCCACTTCTCCGCGACTTCTCTGTCAACTCCCGTGAGCTTAATAAGAAGAAAGGAAAGAAATGAGGCCATAATGAGTTCCCATACGCCTTCGACCCAGAGATGAATGACCCACCACCAATAGTACTTATCAACGACCATGTTGGCAGGTTTATAGAATGCGAAAAGATAAAAGACAGCTAGACCGACAAAACCGAGTACAAGTACTATCGATATACTCGTTCTTTTCTTGCCCTTTATCATTGTCATTACCAGATTAAAGATAAACATCAAAACAACTATTACGATAGCTACTTTTATTACAAATGGCTGTTCGAGAAACTCTCTTCCGTCATGCCATCTGAAGATGTAACCTACGATTGCCGTTGAACCGCCCACGAGAAACATCCAGAATTGAAGCATCGCAAGCTTCGGAGAATAAATTTCTCCTTCTACCTCTTCGGGCATAAGATAGTATGATGCCCCCATGAAACCGAAGAGAAGCCAAACAATAAGCAGGTTAATGTGTATCATTCTTCCTATGTTAAACGGTATGGCCGGGTGTAGAAGTTCAGGCCAAAGGTACTGTGCGCCAATTAGCAATCCGAAGAGTATCTGTGCCGCAAAAAGTACCATGGCGGCAATAAAATACGGATAAGCAACACGTTGGGATTCATATTGTATCTTCATGCATTTTGTCTCCTTTATTTATTAAGATATTTCTTTGCTGACTTGAACGTTAGCCTTCAATGTTAGGGGGCCAATCGTTCGTGTCGACTTCGTTCATCCATATAAAGAACTGTGTAAGCCCCTCGATGTCCTTATCGGACAGATCGAACCTGGGCAT
>DAOVXI010000224.1 GCA_030636245.1 Deltaproteobacteria bacterium | reverse complement strand
GTTCAAGCAGCAGCCTCTCCGCGGTCTTCTTTCCGACACCGGGAAGACTCTGAAGGTCCGCCTTATCTCCGCCTGATATGGACTCTATAAGGTTATCAATGCTCCCGCCTGAGATTATGTTCCTTGCAAGCTTAGGGCCGACACCTGAGACGGTAATTAGTTTTAAGAAGAGTTCTTTTTCTTTATTATCCAGAAACCCAAACAACTCGATGGAGTCATCCCTTACGAATGTAACTGTCTTAAGAATAACGCTCGCACCGAGTTCAGGCAACTTCGAGTAGGTGGTCAGCGGTATGGTCAACTCATAGCCAACACCTCCAACATCGATAATTATCTTGTCAGGGGTTTTGTGATCAAGCGTGCCTTTTAGTTGAGCTATCATAAATAGTTGATTTGAAGTACCAAGAAGATCATACTAACTTGGCCTTACTACGGTCCTCCAGGAAGTGCCTTGCGTGCTTCTCATTTTTTTATTGTTGCTCGCGTGACAATTGGCGATCGCGAGTGCGTCGGATGCGTCGGAACTCATGGTGGCTTTAAGTGAAAGCAGAGCCTTTACCATTTTTTTTACCTGCAACTTCTCGGCCCTGCCAAATCCTGTGACCGTGTTCTTTATCTCGGTTGGAGAGTACTCATAGAGCTTTATCCGGGAAGACGCGACCGAGACAAGTGCCGCGCCTCTTGCGTGTCCAAGTGTAATAGCGCTCTTTACGTTCTTTGCGTGAAAGACAGACTCTATTGCCGCCTCATCAGGCTTATACTCCGAGATGACCTCATTCAACCCCTCGGTTATCTCAAGAAGCCTCTCATACAAAGGAGCACCGGCCTTAAGCCTTATAACACCGAAGGTTATACACTTAAGGCTACTCGAAGAGACTTTTTCTATAACTCCGTAG
Organism: Deltaproteobacteria bacterium; assembly: GCA_030636245.1. GTDB lineage: Bacteria > Desulfobacterota > GWC2-55-46 > GWC2-55-46 > DRQE01 > DAOVXI01. The sequence goes on along the minus strand of DAOVXI010000224.1, from coordinate 807 downwards.
CCGGTTACCGTGGAGCCGGGGTCAATGCCGATTATCTTCAATATTATTCCCTTTGGCTCAGCTCACCCTTAAGCGACCTGCTCCATGTCTTCAGCCGAGATATCAAAGTTGGCGTAGACATCCTGAACATCGTCAAGGTCTTCAAGCTCTTCCAGAAGCCTTAAGAGCTTTGCGACATCACCGCCCTCCACCTTGACCGTGTTCTTAGGCACCATCATGATCTCTGCGACCGTGTACTTTAGCTCTGCCTCATCAAATGCCTTCTTAACATCATTAAAATTGCTTGGCTCACTGGAAACCTCAAAAACTCCGTCGTCCTTATTCTCTATAACATCATCGGCTCCGGCCTCTATCGCGATATCCATAAGAACGTCCTCATCGACACTGCCAAGCTCAAAGGTAATAACACCCTTCTTGTCGAATATCCAGGCAACCGAGCCGCTCTCACCAAGTGTTCCGCCAAACTTTGTAAAGCCATACCTTACCTCTGAGACGGTCCTGTTGCGGTTGTCCGTCATGTAGCTTACCAAGACCGCCACACCGCCATGACCATACCCCTCGAAAACACCTTCTTCATATGTCACACCATCAAGCTCGCCCGCGCCTTTTTTTATGGCCCGATCTATATTGTCGGCCGGCATATTCTCGGATTTAGCTTTTTCAACAGCGGTCCGAAGCCGTGGGTTAGCGTCGATATCACTCCCGCCAAGCTTTGACGCGACCGTTATCTCTTTTACAAGTTTAGAGAATACCTTCCCGCGTTTAACATCAGTACGCGCTTTTTTATGCTTAATATTCGCCCATTTT
>DAOVXI010000120.1 GCA_030636245.1 Deltaproteobacteria bacterium | reverse complement strand
GTCGCCGGGTCTATTATGGAGTATGTGCCCACAGCGCCTGAGAGCTTGCCATGCGAGATGACCTCACGCGCGGCTATCATCCTCTCAAGGTTACGCCCCATCTCTTCATAATAAAGCGCCATCTTAAGTCCAAAGGTTGTCGGCTCCGCATGGACACCATGTGAGCGGCCCATCATGACCGTATCTTTATGCTCGATCGCCTTTGCTTTAAGCACTTCCATGAAGTTTTTTATGTCATCGATAATAATGTTCGAAGAATCTCTTAAGAGAAGCGCGAAGGCCGTATCGACTACATCCGATGATGTAAGTCCCATATGTATGTAACGGGACTCAGGCCCCACGAACTCGGCAACAGAGGTAAGGAAGGCGATAACGTCATGCTTAACGGTCTCCTCTATCTTGTCTATACGCTTAACATCAAAGCGGGCTTTTTTTATTATCCTCTTTAAGACAGCCGTCGGTATCTTACCCTTCTTGTGCCATGCCTTGCAGGCATACAGCTCGACCTCGAGCCATTTAAGGTATTTGTTCTCCTGGCTCCATAACTTGCCCATCTCTTCACTGGTATATCTATCTATCATTTACTTATGCTCTCCTTTTTAAAAGTTGTCTCATGGTCATGGTCATCATGGCCGGCATCCTCAGTGTGAAGCTCATGGATCTCATGGACTTCATGCTCAGGGTGGAGCTCATGGCTTCCGTGTCCGCTGTGCTCTCCGTGCGCGGCACCCAAAAGAGTGGTTATTATATATACCAGAAAAACTCCTGCCAGGACAAGGAGTATATTAAAACGGTTGAAGTTTTTATGGGTCTCAGGCAAGAGGTCAGAGGCACCGATATATATAAACGACCCGGCACTAAAGGCCAAAAGCGCCCCGAGCACGCTGGCGTCAATGTCCCTCACAAATATATATGTACCCATCGCGCCGACCACTGTCGCGACAGCCACGACCGAGCCCATAATAAGCGCGCTCTTTCTTGCAAAGCCCGAGTGAAGAAGGAGCGAACTCACGGTAATGCCAACCGGCATCTTGTGAAGCAATATGGCAAGGGTGGCCGCGATACCGATCGTGAAGTCAGCCTCAAAGCCTATTCCTATGACCACACCGTCTATAAGCGAATGAAATGTTATACCGATAAAAGACGGAATACCCATTGAGTGAACCTTGCACTCATCATCCTCCTGACAGGTATGGATAAGTATCGTATGCTCGAGGATATAAAAGCCGATTATGGTAAAGAGCGTTATGGCTAAAGCCTTGGTGCTCATCTCGATCGCCTCGGGAAGCATGTGTGTAAAGACAACGGTCAGGATAACCCCGCCCGAGAAGCTTAAGAAGAAGACCGAGTTCCTTCTTGCCCAGGCGTCTTTTACAAAGACCATATACACGCCTATAAATGTAGCGATGCCTGCGATGATGCTATATAAAGCCGTATTACCTAACTGACTATGCACTTAATTAACATTAACCTTTCTATTCTTTTCTATAATGATATACGGCTTCATCTTCTCTAGCTTCTTTTCACCTATTCCATGAACAAGCAAAACATCCTGAAGAGAAGCAAACCCACCAAGCTCATCCCTTTTCTCTATGATACGTCCGGCAAGAGCCTCACCAATGCCGGGGATTATCATAAGCTCTTTCATGCTGGCGGCATTTATCTCGATAACGCTGGTGGCTGCATATCCCCTCTCCGAAGTGGCGGCTAAAGCCGGAACGTTCAGAGCGGGATAAAGATACTCACGGAAAACAAAAAACGCTATAAGAAAAAAAGCCAGCGCCAAAAGCGCCAACTGTCTCTCCCTCTTAAGATCCGTCTTGCTCATCTGATTTCAGCCCCGAGGTTTTACTTGCCTCTGCTTACTTTTTTCTTGTCCTTATAAAGCTTATACTGAAGGCTATCCACAAGCGCGCGCCAGCTGGCCTCTATAACATTCTCCGAAACCCCGACCGTGCCCCACTTGTCTTTCTTATCACCGCTCTCCACAAGGACCCTGACCTTTGAAGCCGTACCCTCTCCGCTTGAGAGAACACGTACCTTAAAGTCTATCAGCCTCACCTCTTTGAGCGAAGGATAGAACCTCTCCAACGCCTTCCTGAGAGCCTTATCAAGAGCATTAACAGGGCCGTTACCCTCGGCGGCGGTATGCTCCACCTCGCCGCCAACCTCAAGCTTTATGGTTGCTTCAGTAAAAGATTCTTCGTCTTCGTCCTTTTTTTCTTCTATGAGACGAAAGCCATGAAGCTTAAAGAAGGGCTTACGCTTGCCCATGGCCTTACGTATAAGAAGCTCAAAGCTTGCTTCAGCGCCTTCGTACTGGTAGCCTGCGGCCTCAAGTTCCTTGAGCTCACTTAAAACCTTTTTTATCAGATCCTTATCGCTCTCAACATCAAGGCCATATGAAGCGGCCTTATAAAGAACATTCGAGCGGCCCGAAAGATCCGAGACGAGCACCCGCCTCACGTTACCCACGCTCTCAGGACTTATATGCTCATAGGTTGCCGGGTCCTTCATAACGGCGCTTACGTGAAGCCCTCCCTTATGAGCGAAGGCACTCTCACCGACATAAGGAGCGTGCTTCCCATGCGGAAGGTTACAGAGCTCGCTTACAAAGGCGGAGGTATGCCTTAAGCGCTTAAGCTCTTTTGCGCCTATGCAGTTCTTTTTTAATTTGAGTTTCAGGACAGGTATTATGGAGCTTAAGTTCGCGTTGCCGCACCTTTCCCCTATACCGTTTATCGTACCCTGTACCTGGACCACGCCGGCTCTTACCGCCGCAATGGAGCTTGCAACAGCGGTATCGGTGTCATTATGGGTGTGTATACCAAGCGGGGTGTCAAAGCTTGCCTTGACCTCCCTCACAACGTGTTCCACATCAAAAGGCAAAACGCCCCCGTTGGTGTCACAAAGCACAAGCGCGTCAGCACCTGCGTCCTTTGCCGCGCCCAGGACACTCAAGGCATACTCGGGATCGTCTTTGTATCCGTCGAAAAAATGCTCCGCGTCAAAAAATACCTTATCGAGTCTCTTCTTAAGATACTTAACGGAATCAAATACCATATCAAGGTTCTCTTGCTTTGAAACCCTGAGAGCTTTCCTTACATGCAGGAGCCAGCTCTTTCCAACAAGTGTCGCGACACTTGTTCCGGCGCTTAAAAGCGCCTTTATGTTCGCGTCCTTTGCCGCCGTTACGCCTGCTCTTCTTGTTGCGCCGAATGCCGTGAGAACACTATTGCCGAGCTTTACCCGCTTCATCTTTTCAAAAAACTCTATGTCCTTTGGATTGCTGCCCGGCCAGCCGCCTTCGATGTAGTGAAGACCAAGCTCCGAGAGCGCAGCGGCTATGCGCGTCTTATCCTCAACGGTTAAGGAAATGTCCTCGGCCTGAGTGCCATCCCTTAAGGTGGTGTCATAAAGCTCCACTATGTTTTTATTCTGCTTATTAGTCATAACTTTTCCTATATGCCTACTTCTTCTTTTACTTCATTCTTTCCAAGCTCAAAGGCCTTATGCAAAACCTCCACGGCCTTCTCGGTCTGCGTCTCGTCTATTATGCATGAGACCTTTATCTCGGAGGTGGAAATCATCTGGATATTAACGCCATTGCCGGAGAGGGTCTCGAACATAAGTGACGCAACGCCCGCGTGACTTCTCATCCCCGCGCCGACGATCGATATCTTGGCAATATCGGTATTCCCGTCCACGTTCTCTGCCTCTATGTCATCGGCTATCTCTTTAACAATATCAAAGGCTCTCGGATAGTCCTCCTTCAAAACGGTAAAGGTCATGTCCGTGTGTCCCGCGTGGCTGATGTTCTGCACTATCATGTCCACGTTTATGCCCTTTTCGGTTAAAGGCTTAAAGAGCATCGCCGCTATTCCGGGCCTGTCCGGCACCCTCACGACAGATATCTTTGCTTCATTCTTATTGTAGGTTATCCCCGATACAGCGACCTTCTCCATCTCCTTATCCTCCTTGCACACAAGCGTGCCTTCTCTGTCAGAAAAACTTGACCGTACCATAAGCGGCACATCATATTTTTTGGCGAACTCAACGGAGCGTGTCTGAAGGACCTTTGCCCCTAAGCTCGCCATCTCAAGCATCTCATCATAGCTTATCTTCTCTATCTTCCTCGCTTCTTTGCATATGGACGGATCGGTAGTAAAGACCCCGTCAACGTCCGTGTATATCTCACAAAGATCAGCCTTAATGGCCGCAGCGATAGCAACGGCCGTGGTGTCCGAGCCGCCCCTGCCAAGGGTGGTAATGTGGCCTTCGGGGTCTACGCCCTGGAATCCCGCGACTATCACCACACGCCCCTTTTTCAATTCACCGAGTATCCCCTCGGTCTTTATCTCACTTATGCGCGCGGAGCAGTTCATCGAATCGGTAACTATAGGCACCTGCCATCCGAGCATGGGGGTTGCTTCTATCCCCATCTCACTTAAAGCAAGCGCCAGGAGGCCGATACTCACCTGCTCGCCGCTTGAGAGTATCATGTCATAGGCCGGGGTACCGAGCGCGCGAGAACTCGCCTCGTTGGCGAGACCTATCAAACGGTTGGTGTCACCCGACATGGCCGAGAGAACGACCACAACGTCATTACCTTTTTCAAGGGTCGCCTTAACGCGTTCTCCAACGTTCTTTATTTTATCTACGGTACCAACACTCGTACCACCAAATTTTTTTACTATTAAAGCCAAATTTTTTCACCTTTTATTTTGTAAATTCATACTGCCTTACTACAGCTGCGGTCCTACCGTCTTTTTCTTCCTACCTTATGCACCGCCGCTCCGTGTACGTCCTCGCATGCCTCAAGCACCACCTCGGGCAGTGTAGGGTGAGCATGTACGGTCTCGGTTACCTCTTTTACCGTTATGCCGTGCCTCATCGCAAGGGCCAGCTCGCCGATAAGGTCCGTTGCGTGAGCGCCTACGATCGAGGCGCCAAGCACCTTATCCGTCTTGGGATCAGCAACTACCTGCACAAAGCCGTCGCTCTCACCCATGCCAAGAGCCTTGCCGCTTCCGGCATAAGGAAAACGTCCGACACTAACCTCTATACCCTGCTCCTTGGCCTCTTTTTCCTTAAGCCCAACGCTTGCTATCTCAGGGTCGGTGAATATCCCTGCAGGTATGCATGAGTAATCCATTTTTTTATCTTTACCGAGTATGTTAGCTACGGCAACCTCGCCTTCGACACTTGCAACATGGGCAAGCAGCCACTCACCCGTTACATCCCCGATGGCGTATATACCGTTAACGTTTGTTTCCATCTTATCATTGACCTTGATCTTGCCTCTCTCCATCTCGACCCCGACCTCTTCAAGCCCTATGCCGGATGTAT
>DAOVXI010000064.1 GCA_030636245.1 Deltaproteobacteria bacterium | reverse complement strand
GCGCAGCCGTGAATTGCCCTTGCGACCGGTTAGTATCTGCGCCGCCCGCCTCAGGTCTTCGATGCGCCCGTTGGTGCAGCTGCCGATAACGGCCTGGTCTATCTTAATACTTCCAACCTTTGATATACCGCGCGTGTTCTCCGGCAGATGCGGGAACGCAACCTGTGGCTCTATCTTCGAAACATCATACTCAAACACCTGCGAGTACTCTGCATCCTTATCGCTCTTATAGATCGTATATGGACGTTCCGTGCGGCCCTTAACGTACTTAAGCGTTATCTCATCAGGTTCAATGATGCCGCTCTTGCCGCCGGCTTCAATGGCCATGTTGCACATACTCATTCGGCTATCCATGCTCATCTTCTTCACAGCGCTTCCGGTAAACTCCATTGCTTTGTAAAGAGCTCCGTCAACTCCTATGTCGCCTATTATTCTAAGTATGATGTCCTTACCGCTGACCCATTTATTGAATTTGCCCTTCATATTGAACTTGATCGTCTCGGGTATCTTAAACCATACCTTTCCCGTAACCATTGCTCCGGCAAGATCGGTCGAGCCCATGCCTGTCGAGAATGCTCCAAGCGCGCCGTAAGTGCAGGTATGCGAATCAGCACCAATCACCACATCACCGGGGCCCACTACACCCTGCTCCGGCAACAGCGCGTGCTCAACACCTATCTCACCGCCTTCATAGTAGTGAGTTATTTTTTGCTCTATGGCGAACTCCTTCAGTATCTTACACTGATTGGCGCTCTGTATGTCTTTATTAGGTGTAAAATGATCGGGCACGAGCACGACCTTCTTACGATCAAACACTTTCTTTGCCCCGATCTTCTTAAACTCTTTTATAGCGATAGGCGCTGTTATATCATTACCGAGCGCTATGTCTACCTTGGCGTTTATAAGATCACCCGGTACAACAGACTTCTTACCCGCGTGAACAGCGAGTATCTTTTCTGTAATAGTCATACTTCTCACAATTAAACAAGCCTCTCTTTCTTTTCTTTCTTTTTAAGCTCAAGTCTATTTAAAGCGTTAATGTAGGCCTTGGCGCTCGCAATAATTATATCCGTATGCGCGCCCTGGCCAAGAACAATGTGTCCCGCTTCACTCAGCCTTACGGTAACCTCGCCAAGCGCATCGGTGCCGCCTGTTATCGCATTGACCGAGTAACGAAGGAGTTTGCTCTTTGTTTCCGTAATCGTTGATATAAGATTAAAAACAGCGTCCACCGGGCCATCGCCCTTGCCGCTCTTCTCTATCTTCTTTCCGTCGACCTCCATTGTGATATTGGCCTCGGGCTCGGTTCCGGTGCCGGAGCTGACGGCAAGCTCAGTGAGAGAGAATCTGTCCGGAACATCGATACGCAGAACCTCGTCCTGAACGATCGCCTCTATGTCTTCGTCAAAGACCTCTTTCTTCTTGTCGGCCAGAGCCTTAAATCTCTCGAAGGCTTTGTTCAAGTCCTCGTCACCAAGCTCATAACCGAGTTCAGACAAGCGGCTCCTGAAAGCATGTCGCCCCGAGTGCTTACCCATTACAAGTGTGCTCTTAGATATCCCAACACTTTCGGGACTCATTATCTCGTACGTGGTCTTCTCTTTTAAGAGCCCGTCCTGATGAATGCCGCTCTCATGAGCAAAAGCGTTGTCGCCGACGATAGCCTTATTAGGTTGAACCATCATGCCTGTTATGCCGACAACTAAACGACTTGAAGGATAAAGATACTCGGTATTGATATTCGTATCGAGTCCGATCATGTCCTTTCTTGTTTTAAGGATCATAACTATCTCTTCCATACTGGCGTTACCTGCCCTCTCGCCTATGCCGTTTATGGTGCACTCAACCTGACGCGCGCCGTTCAAAACAGCGGAGAGGGAGTTAGCGACCGCCAAACCTAAGTCGTTATGACAGTGGACCGATATTATGGCCTTGTCTATATTAGGAACATTATCCTTTATGCCTTTAATCAAAGCACCAAACTCATCAGGCAAGGCATATCCGACCGTATCGGGAATGTTTACGGTTGTAGCACCCGCGGCTATGACAGCTTCTACTACCTCATAAAGATAATCGCTATCAGTGCGTGAAGCATCCATCGGACTGAACTCCACGTCCTCAACATAACCTCTGGCTCTCTCAACCATCTCCACGGCACGTTTTTTCGCCTCTGCTCTACTCATCTTGAATTGATGCTCAAGATGAATATCGGATGTGGATATAAAGGTATGTATCCTGGGCTTACTTGCACCCTTAAGTGCCTCGGCCGCGACATCAATATCTTTCTCAATGGCGCGCGCGAGCGAGCAGACCGTTGGGCCTTCTATCTCATGCGCTATCCTTTTTACGGATTCAAAATCACCGGGGCTGCTGATCGCAAAGCCGGCCTCTATTATGTCTACCCCGAGCTTGGCAAGCTGTCTCGCGACACGCACCTTCTCCTCAACGTTCATGGAAGCCCCGGGGCTCTGCTCGCCGTCCCTGAGCGTCGTATCAAATATCTTTACTGTATCCATTTTAGTTCTCTTTATTGAAAGTTTAAGTATCTAATGTTTTCTTTATCTTCTTTTTTTCCCTGCTTCTCTCAAGCATCTTCTTTAGCTTCTCTCTCTTTATAAGTACCGCAACGGGACCCGATAGAGCGTAGCCAAGCGTGAGAATGAAGAGCATCATAGGAGGCTTGGCAACTACCAGCAGTAGAAGCATTATAGCGGCTATAAGAAGACTGAACGGTATCCGCTGTGAAAGGTTAAGCTCCTTAAAGCTATAGTACTTGATGTTGCTCACCATGAGGTAAGCCAAAAGATAGATAAGCAGCAGCACTGTTATGTGCTTAGCCACCTCAATGTTCAACGTATAAAAAAGCAAAACGGTTGAAGCGACAAGCGCGGCGGCAGCCGGTATCGGCAACCCCTTAAAATTCTTCATCTCGACCGTGCTTATCTGTGTATTGAAACGCGCAAGTCTTAGAGCGCCGCAAACAACATATAGGAATGCAGCAATCCATCCATACCTTTCATAAGGCCTTAAGGCCCAGGTAAAAATAAGTATGCCAGGAGCAAGACCGAATGCAACGACATCAGCGATCGAGTCGTACTCAGCGCCGAACTTACTTGTTGTATTCGTAAGCCGCGCGATCCTTCCGTCAAGCCCGTCAAAAAGCGCACTTATGAGAATAGCGATCGCGGCGTACTCGTACTTGCCGTCAAATGCAGCAACTATCGCGTAGAAGCCGCCAAAAAGTGTCGCACTCGTGAGCAGGTTCGGTAAAAGATACACTCCCTTGCGACTTACAGACATTGTCTTATCCTTAGCGGTTTCTAACTCTTCTATCCCTTTATCTTCCATCTTCCTATCTCCATTTTGCAAGGATCGTGCTTCCTGCACTCACCTTTTGACCAATACTTACTTCAGCCTTACACTCCGTTGGCAGATAAACATCCAGCCTTGAACCGAAGCGTATTATGCCAAACCTTTCGCCCTTGCCATAGTTGCTTCCGGGTTTCGCATAGCTTACTATCCTTCTTGCTATAAGCCCTGCGATCTGAACCACAACGAACTTCTTGCCCTTCTCATTCTCCATAAGGAGCAGGTTACGCTCATTCAAAAGAGAGGCCTTATCAAAGCTGGCGTTAAAGAACTTGCCCGGGTTATAAAAAGTATCGATAACCTTGGCCTTTGCCGGCGCGCGGTTCACATGAACATTAAAGACATTCATGAAGATACTTATCTTGAGCGTTTCATCTTTAAGGAACTGCTCTTCACGTGCTGTCTCTACCTTTATTATCCTGCCGTCAGCAGGACTGACTATCAGGTCATCACCCTCGGGGATAATCCTTTCGGGGTCCCTGAAGAAGTAGACGACAAAAAATGTTAAAGGCCCTAAAATAATAAGCGGCAGCCATCCACCCCAGAAACAGCTAACGGCCGTAACGGCCGCGCTGATCAAAATAAATGGATAACCCTCTTTAGCTAGCGGTATACGCATTACCTACTTTTACGCCTACCTTAGTTCTTACTCTTGTCGATTATCTTTGAGGACTTCATCCAGCTCATCATACCTCTGAGCTTCTCACCGACCTCTTCTATCTGATGCTTCTCGCCTTCTTCATTAAGCCTGTTAAAGTTCTTAAGACCACCCTTGTACTCGGCTATCCATTCCTTGGCGAACTCGCCGCTCTGGATCTCGCCAAGTATCTTCTTCATCTCGGCCTTTGTTGTGTCGTTCACGACCCTTGGCCCGCGTGTAAGGTCACCGTACTGCGCGGTGTTACTTATGGAGTAGCGCATGTTTGAGATCCCGCCCTCATAAATAAGGTCAACTATAAGCTTCAGCTCATGCAGACACTCAAAGTATGCCATCTCCGGCGGATAGCCCGCCTCTGTAAGTGTCTCAAAGCCTGCTTTTATTAGAGCCGAGACCCCTCCGCAAAGCACAGCCTGCTCTCCGAAAAGATCTGTCTCTGTCTCATCCTTAAAGGTAGTCTCGATTATTCCGGCACGACCTCCGCCTATGGCGCTTGCGTAGGAGAGCGCAACCTGGAGGGTATCTCCGCTTGCGTCCTGATTAACGGCTACGAGTGTCGGAACACCTCTGCCGCCCGAGTACTCATGACGAACGAGATGACCCGGACCCTTTGGAGCTGCCATAAAAACATTTGCACTCGAAGGCGGCTTGATCATGCCGAAGTGAATGTTAAGTCCGTGACCAAAAGCAAGGTATACGCCATCCTTCAGGTTAGGCGCGATCTCTTCCGCGTAAACATCACCCTGCGTCTCATCAGGGATGAGTATCATTACAACGTCTGCGTCCTTTACGGCATCAGGCACTGTCTTAACGGTAAGTCCTGCGGCCTCTGCCTTTTTCCATGAACCACCGTCCTTACGAAGCCCGACAACAACATCAACCCCGCTCTCCTTCATGTTCTGCGCATGGGCGTGTCCCTGGCTACCGAAACCTATAACAGCCACCTTCTTGCTTCTTATTATTTCGAGATCTGCGTCCTTATCGTAATAAACGTTCATCTGTACATCCTCCATGATTTTTTATGTACTAAAGTTATTTGTTTTCTTTTCTTTTAATACTTCTTGCCATCGCAACCCGTCCTGTACGGACAAGTTCCTTAACGCCAAAAGGCCTTAAAAGCTCTGTTATCGCCAAAATCTTTTCCTCATCACCCGTGATCTCGATCGTATAGGTATTCGCTCCAACATCTACGACCTGAGCCCTGAATATCTCGACAATGTTAAGTATCTCTGAGCGATGATCTGGCGCTGCGTGTACCTTGATAAGCACAAGCTCGCGCTTAAGATACTCTTCACCGGTCAGGTCATGTACCTTTATGACACTCACCAGCTTATTGAGCTGCTTGGTTATCTGCTCTATTATCTTATTGTCCCCGCTTGAAACAATTGTCATGCGGGAGACCTTAGGGTCCATAGTCTCTGCTACGCAAAGGCTTTCAATATTGAAGCCTCTGCCGGAGAAGAGCCCGCTTATGCGGGAAAGTACCCCAAACTCATTGGTTACAAGAACTGAAATCGTATGTCTCAACTTAACACTCCTAAAATTATACTAAAAGCATCTTGCTTAAAGGTTGTCCCGCCGGAACCATCGGATAGACATCCTCCTTCGGGTCAACTACAAAGTCCATGAACACGGGTCTGTCATTTATGCTCAAGGCCTTCTTTATGATCTTGTCAACGTCTGCCACCTTCTCGGCCCGTAGCCCCACTCCGCCATATGCCTCGGCTATCTTTACAAAGTCCGGCTTCTTGCCAAGACACGTGTATGAGTAGCGCTTGTCATAGAAAAGCTCCTGCCACTGCCTGACCATCCCGAGGAAACGGTTATTCAAGATGGCGACCTTTACGGGAAGCTTACACTCGACCGCTGTTGCGAGCTCCTGAATGTTCATCTGTATGGAGCCGTCCCCGGCTATGTCTATAACGGTCTTATTCGGGAATGCGACCTGCGCGCCGATGGCCGCTGGAAAGCCGTAACCCATTGTTCCAAGCCCGCCGGAGGTCAAGAATGTCCTAGGCTTATCATACTTATAGAACTGAGCGGCCCACATCTGGTTCTGCCCGACCTCTGTTGTTATTATGGCATCACCTTTTGTGAGATGATAAAGCCTCTCAACGACATACTGAGGCTTAATGCGCTCATTCTTACCCTGCTTGACCGAGAGAGAGTGCGTCTTCTCCCACTTCTCGACCTGCTTGTCCCAGTTCTTCATCTCACTTATATACTTTGTGAAGTTAGCGCCTTTTGGAATGGCCGCATGCAGTTCTTTTAAAACCTCTTTAACATCGCCGACTATGGGTATATCGACCGTAACGTTCTTGCTTATACTCGTAGGATCGATGTCTATGTGGATTATCCTCGCGTGCGGCGCGAACTCATCTATCTTGCCTGTCACACGGTCATCAAAACGAGCGCCGACGGCTATAAGGCAATCGGTACTCTGTATGGCCATGTTCGCCGTATATGTTCCGTGCATACCAAGCATCCCCATAAAGAGCGGATCTGTTCCGGGGAAAGAACCAAGCCCCATTAAAGTATTCGTAACCGGTATCTTTAACTTTCTTGCAAGCTTTGTAAGCTCTGCTGCGGCGTTGGATAAAACCGCCCCACCGCCCGCGTATATAACAGGACGCTTGGATTTTACTATAAGGTCCATGGCCTTTTTTATCTGGCCCTTGTGTCCCTTATACGTCGGCTGATAACTTGGTATATCAACCTTCTTTGGATAGCTGAACTCATACTCTGCAGTCAGAACGTCCTTTGGCAGATCGACTAAGACCGGCCCCGGCCTCCCTGTTGTCGCGATATAAAAGGCCTCTTTAATTATACGGGTCAAGTCCTTAACGTCCTTAACAAGATAGTTATGCTTTGTGCAGGGCCTTGTTATGCCGACTATGTCCGCTTCCTGAAAGGCGTCGTTTCCGATCAAGGCCGTCGGTACCTGTCCCGTAAATACAACCATAGGGATAGAGTCCATATATGCTGTAGCTATTCCAGTAACCGTGTTTGTCGCGCCCGGGCCTGAGGTAACAATAGAGACCCCGGGCTTTCCTGTCGCTCTCGCATAACCGTCTGCCGCATGCACCCCGCCCTGCTCGTGACGAACAAGGATGTGCTTTAACTTATGTTTGTATAAGGCGTCGTATATCGGAAGTACCGCTCCGCCGGGGTAGCCGAAAACCGTATCGACACCTTCCTTTAAGAGTGACTCCAGTAATATCTCCGCACCGTTCATCTTTTCCATTATCTATTCCTTAAGCCTCTGTTATGGCCCCTGTGTTGGCCGATGTTACAACTTTTGCGTAACGTGAGAGCCAACCCGTGGTTATCTTGGGTTTAATGGGCTTCCATTTTTTCTTTCTTTCGCTCAACTCTTTTGCACTTACTTTTAATTCAATTGAACGCTTGTGTATGTCTATTACAATAGTATCACCGTTCTTTATGAGAGCTATGGGTCCGCCCTCCATCGCCTCCGGTGAGATATGGCCTATGCACGGGCCTCGCGTACCGCCTGAGAAACGTCCGTCGGTTATGAGCGCTACGTCATCACCCATGCCCATTCCCATTAAGGTTGCCGTTGGTGCCAGCATCTCACGCATACCCGGACCACCCTTGGGGCCTTCATAGCGAATGACCACGACATCACCTTTTTTTATCTTTTTTGCGAGAATGGCTTTCATCGCCAACTCTTCACTGTTAAAGACCTTTGCTTTACCTTTAAAGTGCATCATCTTGGAACTCACACCTGATTGCTTTACCACAGCACCGAGCGGCGCGATGTTGCCTTTAAGTACAGCTATGCCGCCCTCTTTGTGGTGAGCCTTATTAAGCGGCCTTATAACCTTATCATCAATGAACTCCACGGCTTTTATAATAGCCTTTACCCTATGGCCCGAAAGCGTCGGGTTGTCCTTTATCTTTGCCTTAAGCCTCGACATGACAGCCGGGATGCCTCCTGCAAAGTGAAGGTCCTCCATGTAGTATGGCCCGACAGGCTCAAGTGAAGATATATGAGGCGTAGTCTTACTTAGTTTATCGAATGCTTCAAGCGGCAACTTCACGCCCGCCTCGTGGGCTATGGCCAAGAGATGCAACACGGTATTACTTGAACCGCCAAGCGCAAGATCGACCCTTATGGCATTCTCAAAAGCCGCCTTGGTCAAAATCTTTCTCGGTGTTATATTTTTTCTTATAAGTTCAACTATGCGTTCACCGCTGTCATAAGCGATACGTCTTTTCTCGCTCGTCACCGCAGGTGCGGTGCCACATCCCGGAAGACTCATACCCATAGCCTCGGTCAAACAGCTCATTGTGTTAGCCGTATAGAGACCCTGGCAGCTTCCAGCTCCCGGACAAGCGCCCTTCTCACAGGCATCAAGTTCTTTCTTTGTTATCTCTCCCGTGCGGTAACGGCCCATCGCTTCAAAGGTATTACGTATAAAGGAAAGCCTTTGTCCCCGGT
>DAOVXI010000047.1 GCA_030636245.1 Deltaproteobacteria bacterium | reverse complement strand
GATCGTTGGCGAGTCAAAGGACACCAAGGGGCGTAAGAGCTATTGCCTTACCCTCTCAACAAGAGAGCAGCACATAAGACGTGAGAAGGCGACCTCCAACATATGCACGAATCAGGGCCTCTCGGCGCTCGGCTGTGCCGTCTACTTAAGCGCTCTGGGTAAGGGCGGATTAAAAGAGCTTTCTACCTTGAATCTGTCGAAGGCAGAGTACCTGAAGAGCGGCCTTGGCAAGGCGGGTATAAAGATCGCCTTCACGACACCAACCTTTAACGAGTTCACGCTTGAGCTTGGGGTGAGCGGCGAGGTGTTCCTTAAAAAGATGAGGGAGCAGGGAATAGCGGCCGGGGTTTCGCTCGCAAGCTTCTATCCCGCGCTTGATAATTTTATAGTTACGGCTGTGACCGAGCTTAACACAAAAGAAGATATGGACGCTTTTATAAAGGCGGCAGAAGAGCATGGAAAAGACTAAGCAAGTAAAACTTATATTCGAACGTTCCCGTGAGGGCAGGGTCGCGACCAATGCTTCTGCGCCGGATGTGCCTATGGTCAACGCAGCCGAGCTTTTACCGGAAGGAATGGTAAGGAGCACTCTGGGCGGCATACCGGAGGTCTCCGAGGGGGAGCTCATGCGTCACTACTTTGAGCTTAGTACCCTTAACTTCGGCGTGGAGAGCGGCTTCTATCCCCTCGGCTCATGCACCATGAAGTACAACCCGAAGATAAACGAGGACACGGCAAGGCTTCCCGGTTTTTCAATGCTGCACCCATATGCTTCTTCGGAAGATTCGCAGGGAGCGCTTGAGCTTATATATAACCTTGAAGCTTCACTCACAGAGATAAGCGGTATGGATCATATAACACTGCAGGCCGCGGCCGGTGCGCAGGGTGAGCTATGCGGCATGCTTATGCTCGCGGCATACTTTAAGGACAAAGGAGAGAAGAGGACAAAGGTCATAATCCCCGACACGGCGCACGGGACAAACCCGGCAAGCTGTGCTCTCGCAGGCTTTGATGTCATAAGGGTAGCCTCGGGCAAGGACGGGGTCGTAAGCGTCGATGCTATAGAAAAAGTGTTGGATGAGATCAATGAGGATGTCGCGGCAATAATGCTTACGAATCCGAATACCTTAGGTCTTTTTGAGGTAAATATAAAAGAAATATCCGAGCTTGTGCACGCAAAGGGCGGTTTTGTGTACTGCGACGGCGCTAACCTTAACGCGCTCATGGGAATAACAAAGTTATCCTTAATGGGTGTGGACATCGTGCAGTTCAATTTGCATAAGACATTCTCAACCCCTCACGGAGGCGGAGGACCAGGCTCAGGCCCTCTCGGTGTAACAAAAGAGCTTGAGCCGTTCTTGCCCGGACCCAGAGTTATAAAAGAAGGAGACGGTTATGCGCTTGAGCATAACCGACCAAAGTCCATTGGACGCATGAAGGCTTTTTACGGCAACTTCTCTATCATGGTAAGGGCCTATACATATATCCTGATGATGGGTGGTGACGGGCTTAAGCAGGTAAGCGAGATGGCGATACTTAACGCGAACTACATAAAGGAAAAATTAAAGGACACCTTTGAGCTTGCTTATGACGAGCCGTGCATGCACGAGTGTGTCTTTACCGATAAGTGGCAGAACGAGTTCGGTGTTACAACACTTGATATAGCAAAGCGTCTCATAGACTTTGGCGTGCATCCCCCGACCATCTACTTTCCGCTTGTCGTGGACGGTGCGATCATGGTCGAGCCGACAGAGACCGAAAGCCTTGAGACCATAGATTCGTTTATATCCGCCATGAAAGCCATAGCGAAAGAGGCAAAAGAAAACCCCGACAAGCTTAAGAGCGCTCCTCACACAGCCGCATGCGGAAGGGTTGATGAGGTGCTTGCCGCACGCGAGCCAATACTCAGGTGGGAGGCCAAAGGCCCCTCTTAATGGATAATTAGTATTCAGTTTTTTTGTCATGCTAAACTTTGTTAAGCGCCCATTAAAAATGGGCGCTTTTTTTGTGTGTTGACGTATTATTATATTTGTGGATAATAGGGGGGAGGGGTAGTATAGATGGCGAAGCCGGAAAACTTAGAGAGCATCCCGGGTATAGGGCCGAAGCTGGCAAAGATGCTAAGCGCTGTGGGCATTAAAAAGGTACGCGAGCTCAAAGATAAGGACCCGGAAAAACTTTTTCGTAGGCTTGAGAAGGTAAAGGGCCAATCAATCGACAGGTGCGTCCTCTATGCCTTCCGCTGCGCGGTCTACTATGCGAGCAATACCCACCACGCCCCCTTGAAGCTCAAGTGGTGGAACTGGAAGGATAAATAGAGTTTAACTTTAAGAGGTTGGGCACAGCCCAACCTACGAGGCTGTTAGCAACCTATGCAAATAAGAGAAGCAACAATAGATGATGCAGAAAACATTAAGAATGTGCATCTCCAAGCTTTTGACAATTCAGAGGCCCGGACGGTATCTGATCTTGCGGTCAATCTGCTAAACGAGAATCATCCTGTTAAAATAATTTCTCTTGTTGCCATAGAGAACAATGAAATAGTAGGTCACACTGCCTTCAGCCCAGTCTTTCTTGAAAGCACTAATGAACATTTTGGTTATATTCTAGCTCCATTAGCTGTATCTCCGAAATTTCAAAAAAACAAAATTGGTTCCTCGTTGGTCAAGTATGGCTTAGATATTATTTCCAATATAGGTTCATTTATTGTTTTCGTTTATGGTGATCCTCAATATTATTACAGGTTTGGTTTTAAAACAGAGCTGGCCAAAAAATTTAAACCCCCATATACTCTACAGTTTCCCGAAGGCTGGCAAGCCTTGAAATTAAATTCTGCTGTTTTTCCTGAGGGTGGCAAAATAATATGTGTCGATTCTCTTAATGATCCTAATCTATGGTAGTTGTTGCTAACAAACAATTGAACCAGATTTATAAAAAGTCGACTTGATGCCGAACGTGTTCGGCATGTTTATCGGTGGGCAATGGCCCACCCTACGAGGCTATGTTAATGAAAAAGATGAATTGTTCTAAAGAAAAATTAAGTATGAGAAGTATAAATAATTACGGTATTGCTTTGACAGTACTTTTGCTTGATGGCTCGGAGCAGAGGGATATGCTAGCATGAATGAAGGGATAGAGGCGTATAGGCGTAGAGACTATGAGACTGCTTTACGAGAGTTCAAGGTTGCTGCTGAGCAGGGGAATGCAGAAGCGCAGGGCATGCTTGGATGTATGTATTTTTCTGGCAAAGGCGTTTTAGCGGACTACAAAGAGTCTGTAAAGTGGTTCCGTAAAAGCGCTGAGCAGGAGTTTTCACTGGCGCAGAACAGTCTCGGAGGGATGTATTATAATGGCCTAGGCGTCCCTAAGGATCACAAGGAGGCCTTAAAATGGTATCGCAATAGCGCCGATCAGGGACATGCAAGGGCGCAAAGTAGTCTCGGTTATATGTATGAGTATGGTGAAGGCGTCCCACAGGATCACAAAGAGGCTGTAAAGTGGTACCGTAAGAGTGCCGATCAGGGATATGCATGGGCACAGTATAGGCTCGGCTTTATGTATGATAAAGGCAAAGGTGTCCCACAGGATTACAAAGAGGCCGTAGAGTGGTACCGTAAGAGCGCTGATCAGGGAAGTGTAGGGGCGCAAAACAACCTCGGTTATATGTATGAGTATGGCAAAGGTGTCTCTCAGGACCACGTTATGGCTTATATGTGGTACAAGTTGGCTGAGACAGAGGGCCCAAAATCCGTTAAGAAGGCCCTAAATAGACTAGAGGGCAACTTAACCTCCCAGCAAATATCTGAAGCACAAAGACTTTCCAGAGAGCCTCTTAGGGTGGGTCATTGCAAACCGATAGAAAAGTAGCTTAGGGATAGCCGGCTGCCGCACAGTTATGACAGACGAACTCGAAGGTGATGTGCATGCCCAACTTGTCTTCATCATACTCCTCGGGTAGGGCGTTAAAAGGTGTGGCGAGCCGAATGGCGGTCAGCGCCGCGTCATCAAGCGCGGGATAGCCCGACGACTTTAAAAGTCTTATGTCACTGTTATCGGTCTTGCCATCCCTTGGAATGATAAAATCAATTATGAGCTTGCCTTGCTCTCCCTTCAAGACAGATGCGGATGGGTACCAAAGGTTCTTGCTTATGCTGCTGAGTAAAGCTAGGCGGTACTTGCCTATGATCGGATTGTCGGACATGGGTATGGACAGCTTAAGGTTATTGTTCTTGCTCAAGCTGTATGACTCGGATGGTTTGTTTTTTTCAGCAGCAGCTAGCTTTGAAATGCGCTCAGCGTCGGGAAAGAGAAAGAGCTCACCCTTGTCACTGATGTCGTAGTCGGAGGCTTCTTTTTTTTCTTGCTTTTCTCCTTTATCTCCACTTTCTTCATTGCCGGAAGGATCAGGGTTGCTTTGATCGCCGGGTAATAAAAGATCAACATTAATAGGGCCCTTTATGATGCCGGAGATCTCCCTCTGTTTCTTCTTTTTCTCGTCTTTCTCTTCTTCGTTTGTTACCTCTTCGTCGCTAGGCCAGAAGTGTATGGTGGCACCAACGGAAAAATGGATCAGGAGGGAGAGGAAAATGAAGAAAAAAAGGAGATGCTTTGCCTTGAACGTTTTTATTGACATACCTTCTCTCAACTGTCAAAATATACTAACACTTTGATTTTACGGTAGAAAAGTAAAGTTTACAAGTCATTTAGGGGGCCAGGTATAATATGTTCGGACTCGGTACGACAGAACTTATAGTAATCCTTGTGATCATCGCTATATTTTTCGGCGCAAAAAAACTGCCCGAGTTAGGCGAAGGTATCGGTAAGGCATTGAAAAACTTCAAGAAAGCAACCGATGAAGAGCCGAAAGACAAGAAGAAAGATAACGACGACTCCTCCGACTAACCTGCCCTTTTCTCTTCAATAAGCTCCTCGGCACCTGCCCTAACCTGCGGATGAAGTGTAGTATTATCAACAACTTCCACGAGATCCTGAAGAAGTAAGAAGCTTAAAAAACCGGTAGATATCCTCGGTGGGGTGTATGGATTCATTACCAGGGATTTCATAACACTGTAGCGCTTTGACCATTTTCTGTGTGTTGCAAGGGTCTTCAATGTTTTCGGTGAGTTAGGACGTTTTGATGCGATCTTCAGCACTTCAATTTCCGTTAATCTGGGGTTATTCAAGAGGTTATTTATGACCATCACATCAGGATCCGAAAGGAGCCTGTCGAGTTTATCCTTTACATTTGTTTTAGCCATGGCCCTTCTTTCACCAAGGGTGACGAACTCCATCTTCGCCTCTTCTTCCTCGCTGTAACCGTGCATACCCTGTTTATGCGGAGGCAGGTCTGTAAAAAGACGGCTAACTTTTTCTAGCTTTAGCTCTAGGCTTGCAAGGTAGGTCATCTTATACTTCTCATCGCCAAGTGCATCCACAAGACCTTCCGGGCTTACAAGTAAACCCTTAAGAATAGCGGTGCCTCGGTGCTTTGTATCCTTATCGTAAAGTTTCGCAAAGAGTTTTGCGATGGATTCCTCATCAAGGGTTCTAAGGTATGTCTTAAGATGGCTCAGGCGCATCTCCCGTTCAGGGAGAGATGAGATATCAGAGGCAAGTTTTGTGAATTTTTTTTGAAGATCTTCCATTTGCATATTATAGTATTAAAATATTAGAGTATTACTCTTGGGACGGGTGATTACAAAAATAGACTTACTTCCGCTTCACTTAGGCCGGTAGGAACTTTCGTGAATATTATCATGAAAGGCTGGTTGCCGTTTGGCGGCACCATGGTCGAAAATTTTTCGGAGTAATGCTTGTCCATCTCAGCCTTGCTAATGGTCGCAAGCTGATTTGTTGCGAGCAGTATATCGATGGAAACCGTTTTAGCCATAAGTTTATTGCCTTGTGAGTCATAAAGAACAGCTCTTACGTTACGTACCGTAGAGGGCTGGTTGCCGGAATTTTTTACCCTTCCTTCAATGACCAGCATGTCTCCTATTATATTATTCTTTATAAAGGAAGCTTTAACAGAAGTGAGCTGAAGCACCGGTCCGTCAACTACTACCGTGTCTGTGCTTTCAGTTGTTCCTATTAGGTTGTTCAGAGCCTCGATCTCAATTATGCCTTGTTGGTGAAGGTAGGCTCCAGCGCCAACCAATATTATTAACAGGAGTAAAAGTAAAGACTTTGATTTGCTTTTTGGTTTAGCATTATCTGCGGCCAGAAGATCTGCGCTACTGTCCTCTTCTTCCAAGCCGGGAAGGGTTGGCGTCTCGGTGTATGTTTCACCTGCACCGGCCTTTTCTTCGAAAAAAGTTTCCTGTGACCCGATAGGAGCGGTCTCCTCGGTTGTGGGTGGCGCGTACATGGTTTGTTCTGCTTCAGAGGTAGCAGGCTCTTCGCTGGATGGTACCCCCGGGCTTGCTTGTTCGCTATACGTATCTTGTTCTTCTCCTCCGAACCCAAAGTCTACGTTGCTTGTGCTCTCGGTTGAAGTTTCCGGGGTTGGTGTGGATTCTTCCTGACCGAAGCCGAAATCAAAACCGCCTTCGCTTGGAGCTTCATCAGGCACAGCTCCCTCGGTCTCTGCACTAAAAGAAGGTGCCTCTTCATCGGGAGTACCGCCTGCGTCAAAGGAGCCTGTATCAAAAGAAACCCCCGTGCCTTGCTCCTCCGGTGCGGGCGGAGTTTCATCTAGAGTGCCGCCCGTGTCAAAGGAGCCTGTATCGAAAGAAACCCCCGTGCCTTGCTCCTCCGGTGCGGGCGCTTCTTCGCCGGGAGTGCCGCCTGTGTCAAAGGAGCCTGTATCAAAGGAAACCCCTGTGCCTTGCTCCTCCGGTGCGGGCGCTTCTTCACCGGGAGTGCCGCCTGTGTCAAAGGAACTTGTGTCAAACTCCATTCCGCCTGATTCCTGCTGAGCGGGAGGAGGGGTTGGGGCTGGTGGTTCTGGGGTCGGAGCCGCTACCTCAGGTGCAGGAGCTGGTGGCTCCGGGGTCGGGGCAGCTACCTCAGGAGCAGGGGCTTCGATAGGCTTCACAACAAAGACATCCTTACACTTCGTGCAACGTACCTTTACGCCCTTATCACCGACCTTGCTGTCGTCTATACGGAATTTAGCTGAACAATGTTCACATTGTATTATCAAAGTAACTACCCCTTATTATGTATGAAAGTTATGAATATAATATATTATATTAGCATAATCGGCTACTTAGTTCAAGGGCAGGAGTTAAAAATTGTCAAGGATATCAATTGTTAAGGGCGCTTGACAAGGTCCGTCTTCGGTTATATCCTTAAATTAAGATACAATCCTAAAAATGAACTGAGTTTTAAAGGAGAAAAGTGAAGTTCCTTGAGCTAATAGATGGTTTATCGAGGCCGCTGGCATATAAAGAGCAGACCAAAGCGGTAAGGTCTATTCAGACCCATATATCGATTATTTTTATCACAGATGCCTTTGCTTATAAGATAAAAAAACCGGTAGACTTTGGATTTCTGAACTTTACAACCCTTGAAAAACGGCTTGAGTTTTGTACGGCAGAAGTGAAGCTTAACAGGAGACTTGCGCCTAACTTATACATAGGGGTGGTGCCGATAACCCTTGAAAATGGAGTTGTTGTGATGGAAGGCAGCGGCGAAGCTGTCGAGTACGCGGTAAAGATGAATATAATTGATGAAGATAAGGTACTTTATAGTAGCCTTAAGCGCGGGGCAAGCGTAGAGGCGATGAGGGAAGATATTGAAAAGGTAGCAACAGCGATAGCCATATTTCACGGTGACGCGGAGAGGAATGATAAGACCGCAAAGTATGGAGAGCTTAGTATTATAAGAAAAAACACGGCTGAGAATTTTCAGCAAGTAGAGGGTTTTTTCGGAAGAACCCTGACGGCCCAAGGTCAGGAGATGATCAAAGATTACACTGAAAACTTCATATCCAAAGATGAAAAAATATTTGAGAAAAGAGCAAGAGAAGGCTATGTAAGAGATTGTCACGGTGACATACATTCGGAGCACGTCATAATGAATGATCATGTTGAGATATTTGATTGCATTGAGTTTAACGAGCGATTTCGTTTTTGTGATGTTGCCTCGGATATAGCCTTCCTCATTATGGACCTTGAGTATCATGGAAGGGGTGAGCTTGCAAAGGTGCTTGAAGATAAATACTTTCAAGAGACAAGGGACGAGGAAGGAAGGACGTTGTTGAATTTCTATAAATGCTACAGAGCATATGTAAGGGGAAAGGTAGAAAATTTTAGGCTGGACGAAGAAGAGGAGACAGCGGAAGATAAGAAGGAAGCGAAGATACACGCGATATTATATTTCTATCTCGCAAAACTTTATGCGAGCGGAGGATTTAGGCCCTTTGTTTTTGTTGTAAGGGGGCTGCCGGGCACAGGCAAGTCGGTCATAGCGGACAGTGTTGCGGAGTATACGGGAGCAGCTTTATTAAGGACAGATGCCATACGCAGGGATATCGCTTTGTCCGGAGATGACAAAGGGACGTGTTACTCAAAGGAAGCGAAGGAGAGGGTGTATAAAGAGTTATTTGTTCAGGCTGAAGGATATCTTCTCGAGGGACGCTCTGTTATTCTGGATGCAACTTTTTCGAGAGCAAAACACGTTGAAGAAGCTCAAAGGCTTTCAGAGCGCATGAACTGCGAGCTGATGGTCGTCGAGTGTGAGGCGAGTGAAAAGGTCGTAACGGAGAGGATAAGAGAAAGGCAGACGGGGGAGAGTCTTTCCGAGGCTGACGTTGATGTATACATGAAACTTAAGAGATCATTTGAAAAGAGCGGAGTGAGTGCGTGTGTGATCTCAACGGAAGACGACCGTGAAAAAGTTATTACAGAAGTTTTCTCAAAAGCGTTCAGGGATAGAGAATGAAGAGCTGTATTTGCTTAAAACAAAAAGATGTTGAGAAGATGTGGCGCGTGTGGTTAAATCAAATCTATGGGTAAGAGAATATCAGTAGTGCTTTTAAGCGGCGGCCTGGATAGTACCGTTACGACCGCTATCGCGGCCGAGAAGGGTGAGCTTGCGCTCTTACATGTAAGTTATGGTCAAAGAACAGAGGACAGAGAGCGCAAGAGCTTTGACGATATCGCGGATTTTTTTGTTGCTGAGAATGTTTTAAAGGTCAACGCGTCTTACTTTAAAGACATAGGGTCTTCAGCACTCACGGACACTTCGATCGAGGTGCCCGAGGGAGAGTTGGAGAGGGAGGGCGTGCCCATAACATATGTGCCATTCAGGAACGCTAATCTTTTGTGTATCGCAACGTCGTGGGCCGAGAAGTTGGGAGCAACACGTGTTTACATCGGGGCGGTAGAGGAAGATAGTTCCGGGTATCCTGATTGCAGGAAAAGTTTTTTTGAAGCGTTTAATGAGGTCGTATCAATGGGCACCCGGCCGGAAACAAAGATAGAGATCGTCACCCCGCTCATAGATATGAAGAAGGACGAGATAGTAAGGAAGGGTCTCTCCCTTGGTGCGCCGCTTCAACTCTCATGGTCTTGCTATAAGGACGAAGATCTGGCGTGCGGTAGATGTGACTCGTGCCTTCTGAGACTAAGGGGTTTTAAAGAGGCAGGCACAGAAGATCCAATAAAATACAGGAGTTAGATGTAATGAATTTCAAGGAATTTTTAAAGATAAAAAAAGAAGTAGACCCTGAAACCGAGGATATGAATGAACTCATGGACAAGTACTATGACGAGTACACGGAGTTTATGATGGGCCTCAAGGATGGCTGCGGTCCTGATAATTAGGTAGCGGCTTTACTCAGTAGTAGGGCCAGTAGTAAGGGTTATAGTAGG
>DAOVXI010000118.1 GCA_030636245.1 Deltaproteobacteria bacterium | reverse complement strand
GTTCTTAGCTAATACCCTCCATGCCTATTGATATTATCTATTTGACATATTGATACATTGCCGATATGTTATGGATAACATCATCTTATGAAAAATAAAATGAAAATTAAATACATTGTAGGGATACTGCTTGTTTTCTTTACAGCACAGACAGCATTCTCCTTTTTTGGCCCTAAAAAAAGGATTGTTGAGCTGGAGTACTCCTTTATTGTCACAGAACTTCCTGAAAAAAGAGAGGATGTAGCGGTCTGGGTGCCGATTCCAAAGGACGGGCCGTATCAGAAGATCTTGGATATGGAAATATCAGCACCGTTTAAGTATACATTGAATTATGACAATAAGTGGGGCAACAAGATACTTTACTTCAAGGTTGACCCGAGTACTGATCTAATAGACTTTAGCATGAGGTTTGTTATTGAACGAACCGAGTCAGGTACCAAAACAACGATACTTGAGAATGAAGATGATATAGATATCTTATTGTTTGAGGATTACCTCAAACCTTCACGCATGGCCGTTATTGACGATAAGGTCATGGCCATGAGTGGGGTCGCAACGGAAGGGAAAACTACTTCTATTGAGCGCTCACGCGGCATATATGATTACGTCTTGGAAAACCTTGAGTACAGTAAAAAGATACCCGGCTGGGGCGAGGGCGATGTTAAAAGACTTTGTCTTGCGATAGGTGAAGGTCGAAAGGGTACCGGTAACTGTACGGATTTTCATTCTTTTTTTGGCTCTCTAATGAGAGCACAGAAGATTCCGGTCCTTTTCGAGATGGGTTTCCCGTTAAGTAAATCAAATAAAAAAACCGTTACTGTTGAAGGCGGGTATCACTGTTGGGCAAAGTTCTTTGTTCACGGCCTCGGCTGGGTGCCTGTTGATATAAGCGAGGCCGATAAGAACCCGGAGATGAAGAATTATTACTTCGGTAATCTAAGTGAAAATAGGGTGCTTTTCAGCCGAGGTCGGGATATTACACTTGATCCTCCACAGAATGGCGCTCCACTGAACTTCTTTGGTCCGGATCCGTATATAGAGATAGACGGAGAGCCATTTACGGAGTTTAAAAGAATGATTAAGTACAAAGACCTTAAGTAGCGAATAAACCCTTTCTTGTCGCTCTCCACTCTTCGTGCTAGAATCTATCCATGAACTCCCAAG
Organism: Deltaproteobacteria bacterium; assembly: GCA_030636245.1. Classification (GTDB taxonomy): domain Bacteria; phylum Desulfobacterota; class GWC2-55-46; order GWC2-55-46; family DRQE01; genus DAOVXI01. The sequence continues at coordinate 4,364 of DAOVXI010000118.1, read as the reverse complement.
CTCTTGCAATTATGATAAAGAACCCCAAGGCGGGCTTTGTCAAGACCCGTCTGATGCCTCCTCTCTCAGGGGACGAGGCCGCGGCTCTTTATCGGAATTTTCTTCTCGATACCTTCTCAAATGTATCTATCCTGAACGGCATTGACCTGCATGTTTACGTTTCACCGGAAAACCTTGAGCCAGACTTGTTAGGCGGGATAATCCCCGAAGGCGTGCCGAGCTTGATGCAGGAGGGCGAGGATCTTGGCGAGAGGATGATAAATGTTTTTTCCACTCTTTTCACGAAGGGGTATAAAGAGGTCGTTATAATCGGGAGCGACAGCCCGGATCTGCCAGTCTATATGATAGAGAGAGCATTTGTTCGAATTCAGAAGAAATCAGGCTCCATCGTCGTAGGACCGGCCAGGGACGGAGGATATTACCTGATTGGGATGGATACGTTAAATGAGACGGTTTTTAGTAATATCCTCTGGAGCACAGATAAGGTCCTAACAGAGACTATTAAAAGAGCTGACGAGGCCTCACTCTCTATTGACCTCCTTGACGGCTGGTATGATATAGATACAAAGGAGGATTTGAAGATACTCCTAAAGAGCCGTGGTGCAGATTACTCGGTTAAGTACCTGGAAAGCATAAATATTGAAGAAAAGCTGAAGTGAGCTTAAAAAAGTTGTTTTTTCCCCTCTCTAATGTTACTCTATCTCTCTATAAAATAACCATTTTTTAATGTATTAAGGGCGTTTTTATATGGATAGGACACAGATCCAGAATCAAATTAAGAGTAATAAGCCTCATAAGAGACTTCCCGAGTGGGCAAAAAGGCCTCTGGGCAGGCCGTCAGTGCTGCATGAGCTCAAAAGCACTCTACGTAAGAGGGGTCTTAGCACTGTTTGTGAAAGTGCGCGATGTCCGAATATCGGTGAGTGTTTTTCAAAACCAACCGCTACATTTATGATACTTGGCAGTGTCTGCACAAGAAAATGCACATTCTGTAACGTAACCAAAAATGAGCAGGCACAAAAGACCGACAGTAACGAGCCGGAGAATATAGCTCTTACATCCTTTGAGATGGGGCTGAAACATGTGGTGGTTACATCCGTTACAAGGGATGACTTGAGTGACGGAGGCGCTTCACACTTTGCTTCAACGATAAAGGCGTTACGGGATAAGATCTCAGGCATTTCAGTTGAGGTACTCACCCCTGATTTTAACGGAGTGAAGAGTTCACTGGAAAAAGTTTTCTTGGCAAGGCCAAATATATTCAATCATAATGTTGAGACCATAAAAAGGCTTTACCCGCGAGTAAGGCCCGAGGCAGATTATGATAGGTCATTAGATGTGCTCAGGAGTGCTAAAGAGTTTGGCCTCACGGTAAAGAGCGGTATAATGGTCGGGCTTGGTGAAACCAAAGCAGAAGTAATTGAAACACTGAAGGACCTGAAAGATGCCGGATGCGATATCGTAACCATTGGTCAGTACCTGCGGCCAAAGAGAGAAAACCTGGAGGTAGTAGATTATATAGAGCCTGAGGTCTTTAAGGAGTATGAGGAGGAGGGACTGAAACTCGGCTTGAAGCAGGTTTTTGCCGGAACTTTTGTGAGAAGCTCATATAACGCTGATAAGGTTTTTGAGGATTATGAAAAAAATAATATATAACACTTCATTGTTTATATTTACCTGTGTCTTCTCTGTTGCCTTTACTGCTTCAGTCATGGCTGATGGACCGAGAAGCGACGGCGCGACGCCAAAGTGCGTACATACCAAAATGCTCAAGAAGTCCAGGGAGAAGGGCGCCGACATAAACGCAAAGGACTCAAAGGGTTTTACAGCTCTTATGGAAGCAGCATGGTTTGGCAAAACCGATATGATCTCTATCTTGATAGATGAAGGCGCTTATCTTCATGCAAAGGATAGTGACGGATACACGGCACTTGCGCTGGCTGCAACAAAAGGAAAGATCGATGTCGTTAAGGCTCTTATAAAAGCCGGCGCCAAGATAGATGAACCGATAAGTGACGGAGCAACACCGTTTATGCTCGCTGCACTTTACGCTTGGCCTAATGTAATGCAGGCACTCATAGACGCAGGCGCAAAGGTTGACGCGACGAACAAAAACGGCATAAGCGCGATCATTCATACATCGGTAAACGGATGTATCAAGTGCATAAAGATACTTATTGGTGTTGGGGTTGATGTTAACTCAACCGGCAATAAAGGTGAGACTGCCCTTAAGACCGCCATTATGTATGAGCGTACTGAGGCTGTATGGCTTCTTGTGAAGAGTGGTGCCAAGCTTGATATGGCTAACAGTGAAGGACTAACAGCCTTGATCGTTGCCGCGAAAAAAGGTAACTATGATGTCGCAAAGTATCTGTTGAGTAAAGGCGCTGATAAAAACATGACAGATAAGAGTGGAAAGAGCGCTCTCGACTACGCAACTGAAGCAGAGAATAAAGAACTGATGGAGCTACTTAAATAAAATGGATGAATTTAGAAGAATAAAAAGACTTCCCCCTTATGTCTTTAACATAGTCATAGAGCTAAGGGCCGAGGCAAGGGCAAGGGGCGAGGATATAATAGACCTTGGCATGGGTAACCCTGATCAGCCAACCCCGCCTCACATAGTAGCGAAACTCAAGGAAGCGGCGGATAACCCTAAGAACCATCGTTACTCTGCTTCAAGGGGAGTATATAAACTGCGCTCTGCCATCGCGGATTGGTATAAGCGTCGTTATGATGTTGATATCGACCCGGACACCGAGGCCGTTGCAACCATAGGAAGTAAAGAAGGGCTTGCTCATCTCTCACTTGCTGTTATTAACCCCGGCGACCTGGTGCTTGTTCCAAGCCCGACATATCCCATTCACGCTTACTCGGTTGTTATAGCCGGTGGCGATCTTAGGAGTATCCCGCTTTTGCCGGGGGTAGATTTTTTTGAGGAGCTCTTAAAGGCCACGAAAGAGGCATGGCCAAAGCCTAAGATGCTCATAATAAACTTTCCTCATAACCCGACTACCGAGTGTGTGGATTTGGACTTTTTTGTGCGTGTTGTTGCCTTCGCAAAAGAGCATGACATGATGGTTGTTCACGACCTTGCTTATGCTGATATTGTTTTTGATGGTTATAAGGCCCCGAGCTTTCTTGAAGCTCCCGGAGCAAAGGACGTGGGGGTTGAGTTCTTTAGTTTGTCAAAGAGCTATAACATGCCCGGTTGGCGTGTTGGTTTTTGCGTTGGGAATAAAAAACTTATAGGTGCGCTTACGCGCATGAAGAGTTACCTTGATTATGGAATGTTCCAGCCCGTGCAGATAGCATCGATCATAGCTCTTAACGGTCCTCAGGATTGTGTTACCGAGATATGTAACCTTTATAGGGAACGCCGTGATGTATTGTGTGAAAGTTTTACTCGTGCAGGATGGCCGATCGAAAAACCAAAGGCAACGATGTTCGTCTGGGCGCGGATACCTGAACGTTTTAGGAAGATGGGCTCGCTTGAGTTCTCTAAGTTTCTCTTGAAGGAAGCAAAGGTAGCTGTAAGTCCCGGCATAGGTTTCGGAGAGTACGGAGACGAGTACGTTCGTCTTGCGCTTGTTGAGAATGAACAGCGTATACGTCAGGCGGCAAAAGGAATAAAGAAGGCGTTCGATAACGCCGAATAGGAGCTGTGATGGATAAGATAAACGTAGGTCTCATTGGCTTTGGTACCGTTGGAAGCGGGCTTGTTAAGGTACTGAATGACAATAAGGACATTATAAAAGATAGGGTAGGTGCAGATGTTGTTCTTAGCCGTATCGCCGACAAGGACACCACCACCGATAGAGGTGTTAATACCGGCAGTGCGGTTATTACTGATAATGCCGAGGATGTTCTTAATGATAAAGATATTGATATAGTCGTTGAGCTTGTCGGAGGTACTGGAATCGCAAAGGACTTTGTCTTAAAGGCGATCAATAACGGTAAGCACGTTGTTAGTGCCAATAAGGCTTTACTCAGCGCGCACGGTGAAGAGATATTTAAGGCAGCTGCAGCAAATAATGTTGAGGTAGGTTTTGAAGCGAGCGTAGGCGGAGGAATTCCGATAATAAAGTCATTAAAAGAGGGTCTCGCCGCAAACAACATCGATTCCATCTATGGGATAATAAACGGCACGGCTAACTATATCTTAACTAAGATGGCAAACGAGGGAAGTGCTTTTGACGATGTGTTAAAGGAAGCACAAGAGCTTGGGTACGCTGAAGCAGACCCTACCTATGACATTGAAGGTAATGACACGGCGCATAAGCTCGCTATACTCATTAACATCGCCTACGGTACTTATAAAACCGATAAAGAGATATTCACGGAAGGCATAACCGAGATAACCC
>DAOVXI010000036.1 GCA_030636245.1 Deltaproteobacteria bacterium | reverse complement strand
GGGTCCGGGGTTCGAGTCCCCGGCGGCCCACCAACCTTATGGGGTTTTGGTTTCTACCAAAACCCCACTTTTTTTCTTCCTGTGCTATAATCAAAGCAAGAGTAGTCAGCAAAATAATACACCTCCATGACATAAAAAAATAGCCTTCAAAAAGGCAAGGAGGAAGGTAAAATGACTAAAAAATCAGATATTTACAAATGTGAGGAATGCGGTAATATCGTAGAGGTATTACATGAAGGCAAATGCGATCCCGAGTGCTGCGGCAAAACAATGAAGGTATTTGAGGCCAACACAACCGACGCGGCAAAGGAAAAGCATGTACCGGTCATAACAAAGAACGGCGACAAGGTTGTAATAACCGTCGGAAGCACGCTCCACCCGATGGATGAGGATCACTACATAGAGTGGATAGAGCTTATCGTTGACGACAAAACACTAAGGCAGGACCTCAGCCCCGGCGGTGAGCCCATGGCTGTCTTCAAGTGCCTTGCTTCAACCGGGATTATAGTCAGAGCCTACTGCAACCTCCACGGCCTCTGGCAGAGCGAATTATAGAGTAACAGGAAAGGGCATTAACAAATGATATCTGAAAAAATGTCGGAAGAGTTGAACGAACACCTGAACGCAGAACTTTACTCATCATACCTTTATCTCTCCATGAGCGCTTACGCCTCACATAAAGGGCTCAGTGGTGCAGCGCACTGGCTTTATATGCAGGCACAGGAAGAGATGATACATGTTCAAAAGTTCTATGAGTACCTGAACGACCAAGATGCGCGCATCATTCTTGAAACAATTGAAAAACCACCCACGGAGTTCGGCGCGATACTTGAGCTTTTCAACGCAGTACTCGGACATGAAAAAGAGGTCACAGCAAGGGTGAATAAACTTATGACACTCGCCGTAAAGGAATCCGACCACGCCACGCAGACCTTTCTCCAGTGGTTCGTAACCGAGCAGACGGAGGAGGAAAAAACAGTACGTGACATAATAGACAAGCTGAAACTTGCGGGAGACTCTACGACCGCGGTCTTTATGATAGAGGGCGAGCTCTCATCACGTGTCGCACCTCAGGCCAACCCAGGCGCATAAATTTTACTTAAACAAAAAAACAGGCGGCCCGCATCTGCGGGCCGCCTTACACCTTTGATAAAACCCCAACTGAAACGTTATAACTTGTTTTTACAAGAACCCTATAGACATTAGAAGTATCTATTACTGTTTGAACTCTTCAACCTTCTTCACCAGCTTCACTACCTCTGCAACCAGCATATTAAAGACCTTCTCACCCTTTTCCTTAGTTGCCTTCTCAGGATTGCCCCAAACAGCACCGGGCCAAAACTTCTGCTTGTCCTTTACAATTATGGGGCGTGGCATATTCGGATACTCCTCCGGAGCTCGTCCATTAACAAGTTCTTCAGCAAGGAACAGAACAAGAGATGTTTCAACCTCGCCGGCGTGAGAGTCATTCTTTGTCTCAACTAATTCATAGGCTTCTTTTGGGATAAGCTCATAAACAGTCAGCGCGGTTATAACAACGTCCGGAAGCTCTTTGGTCAACTCCTCTCCGGCTTCCTTCATGGCCGCCACATGTGCTCCACCGCCATGGCCGGAAATTAGAATAAAGTTACGAAGCCCCCTGTCGTAAGCGTCTTGAACCAGGTCCACGGTTATGGCCCTAAGCGTATCGCATGAGATGCCGATACTTCCAGGGTGCTCTCCTGTTGAAGTGCAAACACCGTAGTGCACGGGAGGCGCTACTATAACAGGGATCTCCTCGGCCACCTTTTTTACTATCTCTTCCATGATAAGTGTGTCTGTAGAGAGCGGCAGGTGTGTGCCATGTGCTTCAACCGTACCGTATGGCACCACAAGTGTCTTTGTCTTGCTTAGGGCCTTCAAAAACCCTTCCATTGTCATATCAGTTAGCTTCATCCGTATATCCTCCCTTGTAGTTCCTATACCGGACCATCACAATAAACACATCAAACGTATGCCCTACTATACCCAATAAAAAGATGTATAATCAAGCCATGCTTTCTCTATTGATCCGCACAAAAAAAAGCGAAGCACCTTGGAACGGTGCTTCGCTAATAGAACTTATTTGTCTTATCTATATGGCTTCGAGACTTGTAAGCTCTGTTTCCTGACTCATCTTACGAAGCTTCTTGATGGCTTTGACCTCTATCTGCCTAACCCTCTCCCTGGTAACACCAAAGATCTTACCTATCTTCTCAAGGGTTAGTGACTCACCCTCTATGCCAAACCTGAGCTTTATTATAGAGCGTTCCGTGTTCTCAAGTTCACCAAGCCAAGCTCCAAGCACATCACTTCTGTTGTTGTCTCCAATAAGGTCAAATGCCGTGGGAAAATCTTCGGACTCAAGCCTATCTAGAAGCGTCTCATCTGTCTCTCCGTTAAGGCTTGCGTCGATGCTGGTAACAGGACTCTTAGCATTGCTTAGCTTCTTTATCTGCTTAACGCTCAACGCAACACTTTCGGAAAGTTCTTCATCAGAAGGCTCTCGCTTAAGTTCAATTGTCAGTTCACGTTTAACCCTGTTAATGCGGCTAAGATCACTTACCACATGTACGGGAAGCCTTATCGCTTCAACCTGGTTTATGATGGCACGCTCTATTGCCTGCTTTATCCAGTATGTCGCGTAGGTGGAAAACTTACAGCCAACCTCAACCTTGAACCTCTCAACGGAACGTATAAGGCCGATATTTCCTTCTTCTATCAGATCAAGGAGCGGAAGCCCCCTGTTCATATATCTCTTTGCAATACTTACGACAAGGCGAAGATTACTCTCGATCATCTTGCCCCTGGCCTGTTCACTGCCGTCCTCTACAAGCCTTGCCAATGCCTTCTCCTCATCAACTTTAAGAAGAGGTATCTTTCTTATTCCTTCAAAGTATGCCTTTATCGAGTTTGATGAATAATCACTAAAGGCTTCTTTTTTTTCTCGCCTGCTTTTGCCCGCTCTTGCTTCGTTCTGATATTTTTTTTGAGTAGCCATTTTGGACCTCCCAATACCTTGAACCCTATTTCTTGATTAACCGAAGGAGCTTTGCTCTGACACAATAACAATTGAGATCTAATATACCATATCTGTCAATTATTTTGAAGCACCTTGTATCAAAACCTTCTCCGGTCTTCTGGCCTATATCTTAATCCACTCCGTCGTGGAAAGTATTTACAATTTAAAGTATCTTCTCAAGAAAAATCATTATTAAAATCATATGTTTTGCTTTAGGGTCTGTGCCGAAGAGAGATTTTTCTCTCTTCGGCAATTCCCTGGTTAGTCCTGTTTTTCAAAGGCGTCTTTGCCTTCGCATTCAGGACATTTTTTCGGCTTACATCTTGAATCTTTGGTGTGTCCGCATTTTTTGCATTTCCATGTTGCCATTGTTTTGACCTCCGAAGTAAGTTCTAGAAATGTGATTTAGAGTAGCTCTCAAGGCCATCTTGGTTCGGCTTCATTGCATCATCACCCTTGTTCCAGTTGGCCGGACAAACCTCGCCATGCTCTTCAGTAAATTGTAGCGCGTCAGCCAGCCTTAGAAACTCGTCGATGCTTCTGCCAAGCGGCAAGTCGTTTATTGTAACGTGACGAACCTTGTGGTCCTTATCAAGCAAGAAAGCTCCTCTAAGCGCAATACCTGGTTTTTCGAGAAGCACTCCATAGTTTGTGCTTATTGATTTATCCAGATCAGCGATCAAAGGATATGTAACATCCCCGATCCCGCCCTTTTTTCTGTCGGTTCCTCTCCATGCTGCGTGGCTAAAGTGACTGTCCACCGAAACACCTAGAACCTGGACACCTCTTTCTTCAAACTCTTTTATTCTGTCACTAAAAGATATGATCTCTGTTGGGCAGACAAAAGTGAAGTCCAAAGGATAGAAAAAAAGAAGCACATACTTGCCTTTATAATCCGATAGACTTACCTCCTTCATCTCTCCGTTTGGCATAACCGCTTGTGCCGTAAACTCCGGTGCATCTCCCTGAACCCTTGCTTCACTCATTTTTCTTTCCTCCTAATGGTTTTTTATACTACTATCTTATACAGCTAATTAAGCTACCTTAGAGTGCAACTTTTCCAGTACCTTTTTGTACTCCTCTATCACCGCGTTCTCTATTTTCTTTCTCAGATCCATGTTTGAGGCGTAAGCAATATCCTTAAAGGATCCGTCCTTCATCTTCTTGGCCGGCATTGCCACAAAAACACCGCTGTCGCCGCTTATGACCTTAAGATCCCTTACAACTAAGCTTCTCTCAAGCTCCACCGTTACAAAGGCTTTAAGCTTATCATCGTTATCTACCATTATTACTCTCACATCCGTTACTTCCATCTTGACACCTCCTTAAGCACTCATTGTTTAATGCACTGACATGATCTTGTCTCCTGTACTAACTATATTAATCGCAATCAGAGCAAACACCGTAGAAGTTCACGTGGTTGCCCGAGATCTTAAACTCACTTGTAACTGTCTCCGGTAGTTTTAGATCCTTTGAGTAGTCTACAAAAACATCACCAAACTTGTTGCACTTTAAGCAAACAACATGGTGGTGAGGTTCTGTATTAGGATCATAGTGTTTTCTCTCAGGATCTATCGTTAGCTCCATCACTTCGCCTACCCCCTTTAGTGCCTCTATCGTGTTATATACGGTTGCGAACGAAATAGTTGGGTTATCTATCTTTACACCTTTGTAGATATCGTCTGCCGTGGGATGAGTGGTGTTGCCCTCTAGGAACTTAAATATCGCCAGTCTCTGTGGCGTTATCTTGAGACCCTTCTCTTTGTATTTTTCTATCAAAACTTGCATTCTTAAAACTCCTCCAGTTAGAATGTTTCTTAACTTAGAATCATTCTAATATAGAAAGGTTTCGCTGTCAACTGCTTTCTTCATCTATTAAGAAGATTTAATTGTTCTATATTTCTTCTTTATTTTCAACGAGTTAGAGTTATTCTCATGCAATATGATCTTTGTCATTTCATTTATTTGATATAGATACTACAATACAATAAACTTTCAGAAGGAGTTAAATTATGCTTTTTAGTGTAATGCACCTAATACATCTTATTTTCGTGATCCTTTGGATTGGAGGTCTTGCATTTATTACAATGCTCGTTCTGCCGGCTGTGATAAGGACACCGGATTCGCTTGAGAAAGTACTTCAGTTCCAGAGAATAGAGCACCGTTTTGCGCCAATCGCAAGAGTATATAGCGCTATTGTCGGCATAAGCGGTTTCGTTATGATGTTCATGATGGGGTGGCAGGGTGTTATCTTCACAGCAGCAGGGCTACCGCTACTCTTCATGACCCTTGTGTGGTGTTTCTGGACAGTGATGTTATTTGGGCTTGAGCCTATAATAATCAAAAAGATGCTAGATAATATGGCCAAGGACCCTGATGAGATGACTATCAACTCGGTCTTTAAGAGGATGAATGTTCTACACTGGGTTCTGCTTTTTGTTTCTCTTCTGGCAAGTGCAGCAGGAGCTGTCTTTGCACACGGCTTCTTTCTTTAGCTCGGCCTTCAAGGTTGATCAGGTGCTTCTTTAACTCAACCCCAAGGGCAAAACCACCAATCCCGGTACTGCTTACGACCCTGTGACAGGGAACAATTATGGGTAGCGGATTTTTACCGCATGCTTGACCAACCGCTCTCGCTCCGCCTGGTGAGCCTACTCGTTCTGCGAGCATGCCGTAAGTTGCATTAAAACCGTAAGGGATCTTCATGATCTCAAGCCAAACTTTTTTCTCAAACTCCGAGCCCCTTAAGTCGAGATTAGCACTAAAGCCGGCACTGTTGCAAGCAAAATAATTATCAAAAAAACTGCGTATATATTCATCTTCTTTGCGGCAAATTTCAGGAGGTAATTTTCCTTTTATTCTCAACAACTTTACAGAAAAAACCCCCTTTTCGCTCAATCCGATCTCAATACACTCTACAGGAGAAGGAGCTTTGATAAATAAAAACCTGTCTTCTGACATAGGGGAAAACCTCAACAATAAAGTGGACAACCGATGAAACCGCAGCTAAAATATTAGATATAGAGTGCTAAGTAATATGATAGCACATAAAAGAGAACTAACACGTAAATTTAAAAAAATATCAGGAGGAAACAATGAGAGGTAAGATCTTAGCATCATCCATTGTGGTAATTATGACCATCTTCTTTGCGGGTATAGCCCAGAGCTCTGAAGTAAAAGAGATAAACTCGGGTGAACTTCAGGAGATGATGAACAAAGAAACCAAAATGACGATAGTCGATATCAGGGCAAGCGGCGCATTCAACAAAGGGCACATCCCCGGTGCCGTGAACATGCCCTACTTTAACGCAGAGGAACAGACGCAAAAAGAACTCGGCAGCGACGAAACCATCGTACTGGTTTGTTACGGAGGTGTTATGAGCCTGGACCTGGCAAAGGTACTGAAAAAGAACGGATATACTGACGTATACAGCCTAAGCGGCGGCATGGGCGGATGGAACGGAGCTACCGTAAAGTAGTAGGGGCTTCTTCCTCTCTTGCAGCAACCTTTTCAAGGTCATACATTGACCTTATGACCTCTTCTCTTGCCGTAATGAAAGACTCCAGAGCTTCACCCTTAAGTTGCTTTCTCGGTGATGACTTAACATTCAAGGGGTTCACAACCTTTCCCCTGACACGAACCTCATAATGAAGATGAGGGCCGGTCGATATGCCGGTCGAGCCTACGTATCCGATAACATCACCCTGACGAACGTACTTCCCTTTTTTAATACCTTTTTTTATTCTGGAAAAATGACCGTAAGCGGTCGTGTACTTTGAGTTATGCCTTATTACAACATAGTTGCCGTAACCACCCTTCCATCCGGCATAGATCACCTTTCCGTCCCCCGAGCTCTCAACCGGTGTGCCGGAGGGCGCGGCATAATCAATACCGTGGTGTGCCTTATACTTTTTATGTATCGGATGAAAACGGCGCTTAGAGAAATAGCTTGATATCCGACTGTATCGAAGAGGTGACCTTAAGAGAGTACGTTCGAGGCTCTGACCATTCTCGTCATAGTAGTCGCCCCTTCCTTCCTCATCCGTGTAATAATATGCGTAGGATTTCTTTCCGTTAGTAGCTATCTCGGCGCCGAGGATCTTATCCCTTAGCCTGTCTCCGCTCTCGGAGAGAGTGCTCTGATAATATACCCTAAAGAAGCTGCCCTTTTGGATGTCTGTTGCAAAATCCACATCCCAGGCGAAAAGATCGGTAAGGCCCATTATAATATTCGGCGTAGCTCCGGCACTGAGGCCGTCCTCATATAAAGAGTTCTCGATCGTGCTTGATACGGTCTTAAGCCTATTCTTTACCGGAATAGTTATCTTTGTAGCAAAATAATCATCACCGGTCTGAGAATTTTCCACTCCATCGATTTTTTCTATTCTTTCGACAAAAACAGACTCAAATTTTCCGTACCTAAAGTCAACCCTTTCAAGTACACCGTCAAGAGCGGTAACGACAATCTCCTGACCGCTCCTTAGGCGTGTTAAGTTTGAAACCTTTCCTGCACGTGCGCAGACACGACCGACAACAGTAGGCGAGAAACCAAGTGAGGTAAGCGTTGAGGCAAGCGTATCTCTACTCTTCAGCTTTACCTTGTATGTTTCTATATCATTAGTATCGCACTGTTTAGCTACTTTATCCTGCGTTACCTGTAACGATCTTAACTCCTTTGGCTCCGCAGGCAACTCAACTGCTTCTTGCTCCAGAGCGGAAGAGTCATCATGAGACACCGATGTTTTAGCGGGACTTGAAAGAAAAAAGTTTATGAATATAGCGAGGAAGGTTACAAAGGAAATTAAGGAAATGAATCTCAATACAGAGCCGATACCCTTGCCCTGCTTTGTGGCATTGAGAGCGCTGCTACCAGTGCCTATGCGTTTGCTTTTTTTAAAGTAGTAATCCATTTAAGCTTACTCAAAAATGTTGTTGTGTCTAAAAATGCTAAAGCATAATGGTAAAGCAAGTAATATAACTTAATCTCTTTTATGTTAACTAAAAAGCCCCCTACATGTCAAGACATGTAGGGGGCTTAATAAAATTAAATCAACTGATTGTTTTTTATCTTCTTCTGTCCCCCGAATGACATTTACTGCAAAGCTCCTCGTCATTATCACGGAGTATGTTGTTAAACCCGCTTCCATGAGGGTTATGACAGGTGGCGCAAAGCAGATCTCGTTTTTCACCAACAGGCAAACCATGTAACGAGCTTACCCTGCCCCAGTTCACAAGCCCTGTAGGATGCGATGTAGCTTTATGCACCTCACCCTTGTGGCACTCAAGGCATAGATCAATGCCGGCCTCATCCATAAACTTAAGCCCCGGGCTGTGCGGATCCCTCTTTTTCGCTTCACTCTTCGAGAACCTTTTCTCTATCTCTATCGTCACGCTTGCGTTCTTATTAAGCTTCCACTTTACGGCCGGCTCATTATTTACAGTGACAACCTCAACACTCTCAAACTGAGGCACTCTCGCGTCCTCTTGCTCCTCAATAACGAATGGCTTCTTTATCTTGAGCTTAAACGGTTCACTCATTATTATGTTGCCGTTTATATCTTTTGAAACGACCCTTATATTATAAGTCTTGTTCTTATAGAGCTGGTCTATCAGAACCTTATGGTCAGTGACAAAACCTTTATCGGAGACAGCGGAGTTGCTGTATACATGAGTCAGTCCATACTCTACCATTGATGTAGTAGGCCTGTCTGTCTCCCACTCAACAACCGCGGTCCAGAACATAGCCGAGTCAAGACGTGTTACTCTTGCATTGGTTACGACAGGTATTGAGGCGGTGTCTTGTCTATACCTCTTCATCTTGGATGTATTGAAAAGTATCTTTTTGGAGACACCCTCAACGCCCTTCTTATCTCTGGCCTTAATTTTTACGGAGTAGTCCAACCCGGCTTCAAGTTTTAATGGATATATACTTGACCTGGAATCACCTTCGACCTTGATCGACTCATATTTTTCTCCGTCCTTTATATGGCACTTGTTGCAGTCCTTAACAGCGATACTGTGCTGGACCTTGGCGGTCTTTGCAAGGCTGACTACCTTCTCATGGCAGCTATAACAACCCCCCTCCATATCCTCCATGGTAGTAGTGACAGGTATGGAGGTAAGTTCAACAAGCTCTCTTTCCCTGCCCGGATCGGTTGGGGTAGGCTTGGAAGGGGCTTCACCCTTATTAACCCTTGAGGTTTGACCGGGCTTAATGCTGACAACACCCTTTACACCCTTGGCGGCATTCTTTGCAAGCACCTCGCCGTGAAGGGTTATTATCTCTGTTGAGTTGCGGTCGGTCTTTATTATGAAGTCAGTACCCTTAACCCCCACGACCGCGGTTGGGGTTTGGATATTAAAGCTCGATCCAGTACCTCCAAAATACCTTGCCGCAAGCGTTCTCACGCTTCCGCGAAGCATTTTGAATACAGAGACCCTCTTCTTTTTGCCGCTATTAAGATAGAACTGACTGACCTTGAGTTTTGTGTTGGGACCGATACTTAATATACTGTCATCCTTCATAAGCAGTTTTGCCATTGAACGCTCAGAGGTAGTTATAACATCATTAACATATATGGCCTGCGATTGACGTATGCTTGAGACTTGAGTTCCACTACCGTGAGAGAGTTTCACCTCGCCCTTCCATGCAACAACAGCCCCAACAGGACGTTCGCCTGCGGCAAAAATTATAACCGGAATGATAAGTATAGTGATTACTGCGGCTGAAATAAGATAGGATCTTCTAATGCTACCCATAAAAAGCCTCCCTGTTTGAATACCAAAGTGCATGGTTGATGGAAGCTAATATATAACACAAAAACCGTGTTGAATCAATGCTACTGTTATTACAGAATTCAGGCTATCTATCGCTTCTCTATGGGAATATACGATACATTTCGTTTACCGACATACTTCTGCGTTGGCCTGAATATCCTGTTGGTACCGAGTTGCTCGATCCAGTGTGCAAGCCACCCGGAGACCCTTCCGATCGCAAATATAGGGGTAAAGAGTTCGGTGGGAATACCCAAAGACCTTAAAAGTATTCCCGAGTAGAAGTCTACATTGGGATATAGATTCTTCTCGGATAATTTTTCATTAACTACTTTTTCTACCTCCTCGGCTATCTCAAGCAGGTTTGTGTGATCATTGGTTGCGTCACCTCTTTCATTGAACAACCTATGGGTAAAGGACTGAAGTATCACAGCCCTCGGGTCCTTGGTCTTATAGACCCTGTGCCCGACGCCCATGATACGCTCCTTCCTCTCAATTAAGCCTTCTATGTACTCCCTCGCTTTTTCCTTTTCCCCGATGGCCTTAAGCATATCAATCACCTTCTCATTCGCTCCTCCGTGCAGAGGACCGGAAAGAGTGCCGATGGCTGAGGCAACAACGGTATATGGATCGGCTAGAGTCGAGCCGACCACCCTTGCGCTGAAAGTAGAGGCGTTCATGGAGTGCTCGGCGTGAAGGATTAATATAACGTCAAGCACCTTCTCTACGAACTCGTCCGGCACCTCTTCAAAAAGCATATAGTAGAAATTAGCGGCAAAGGAAAGTTTATTGTTTGGAGCTATCGGCCCATCCCCGCGCTTAAGACGAAATGTGGCGGCAACGATCGTAGGCAACTTTGCGATAAGCCTTACGATAGATTCCTGCCTTACCTTTTCATCCAAGGTATCACGCGCGGGATAATACATTCCCATAGCACTTATAACTGCCTGAAGGTAATCCATGGGGTGACCCGCCTCAGGCATATCCTCCATCATACGAAGTATTTTATGTTTAAGCCTTGTGTGATGAAGCACCTCAAAGTTGAAGTCTTGAAGCTCTTTCTTCGAAGGAAGTTTGCCGAAGATAAGAAGATATGATGTTTC
>DAOVXI010000155.1 GCA_030636245.1 Deltaproteobacteria bacterium | reverse complement strand
GCCTTGCCGATGCCATGAGCATCCCAGGGGTGATCTTGTCGCAGTTCGTCAGAAGCACCAATCCGTCAAGTGAATGCGCCTCGGCAACACTCTCTATCATATCGGCTATAAGCTCTCTTGTGGGGAGCGAATAATGCATGCCCCTGTGTCCCATTGCCATGCCGTCGCAAACACCTGGAATACCAAAGAGGAAAGGATAGCCACCTCCGCTGTGAACACCTTTTTCAATGAAACGCTCAAGATCACGCATGCCGATATGTCCTGGAATAAGATCCGTAAAACTTGTGGCAACACCTATAAAGGGTTTCGCCATGCCACTCGAAGGCACACCTGTCGCGTATAACAGTGCTCTATGAGGGACCCTTTCAGGACCCTTTTTCATTCTATCGCTTCTCATATGTTAAGCCCCTTAGTTACTGGCGGTCTTTGCTTCGACCATTCTCTCAAGTTCGTCCTTTAATTGGAGCTTTTCTTTTTTATAAGAATGTAACTTCTCATCATCTTCTTTTGATAAGAACTCGTGTTTTTCAAGTTTATTGACCTTCCAGTCAAGTTCCTTATGTTTATCGAATAATTCCTTGAATTCCTTGTTTTCCTTTAAAAGTTCATCAACCACTGCGCTCTCGTACGATTCCATTAACGTACCTCCTTATATAAATAGCCATAATAAACAATTATAGGCAAGTGATATATAATAACTTACCAAAGTAAAAAAGTCAACGATTTGAGAGGGTTAAGAGTATAGGAGCTTGAGGCGAGCTACACTCATCAGGCTGAAGCTTTTTTCTTTATCTCGGCCTCGGATTTTCTTAGATAATATGGGGTCAGAGCGGCGGCATTCATCTTTTTATCAGTGTTTTCAAGGGCCAGATGCACAACATTTGAGGCCCTGACAGGCCACTTATCAGTTGGTACCATCACGGCTCCGGGTAGATCACTAAAAACATCCTCTCCGTAGACATCTACCCCGCCTCCGATAAAGAGGGTCTTACCGCATTGCCCCTTTTCCTTCAGTAGCGAAGTAAGCTCCAGAGGCTTTATGGCGATATCATCAACCACCCTCGTAAGGCCATCGCTATCAAGACGAAAAAGAGCGGCATATACCTCTTTTTTTCGTGCGTCCAACACAGGGCAAATATCTATCGGGCCGTCTTCGGGAGCATCTTTAAAAGACGAAGCCTCTACATTCATTGCCATCGCATGAAGTGTTGAAACACCGATGATAGGCTTATCAAAGGACCAACTCAGACCCTTAACAATACTGATACCGATCCTGAGACCCGTAAAGGAACCCGGGCCCTGGCCAACGGCAAAGAGATCAATGTCTTTGGGGGTAACACCCTCTTCGGTAAGAAGAGAGTCTATCGCGGGCATAAGCCACTTGGAGTGAGTACCAACATTGGTGGTGGTAATCTCTTTCATGATATCCGCGCCGCTGCTCAACGCAATAGAGCCTGAGGTGCCTGAAGTATCTATCGCAAGTATCTTCATCTTAGGGTAATAAGAACCTTAAACAAAAAACCTCATGAAGTCGTTCCATGTAACAATGAGCATGAATATAATAAGAATCATAAATCCGATCTGGTTTACCCACTCGATAACAGCCTCGTTAAACCTCTTTCCGCTCAAGGCCTCTATGCCCATAAATGCAAAGAGTCCGCCGTCCAGGGCCGGAAAAGGAAGCATATTAATTATACCGAGCTGAAGGCTTAAAAATGCCATCAGGTAGAGGAACGGCACGAGCCCGCTCTGAGCGGCCATGCCTGAGACCTGGGCTATCATTATAGGCCCGCCGAGTGTTTTAAATGAGTACTCTTTAGCAACCATCCCCTTGATGACCTTATAGAGCAGTGTTGAGAGCCTTGCCATCTCGGCCATACCCTTTTTGAATGCCTCAACAGGGCCGTAGTACTTTGGAATCCCCTGATACGTGTTCGTGATCCCTATCAGATATGATTGGTTCTGCTCGCTATACTTTGGCTTCAGCGCAAAGGAAAGCTCCTTGCCCTCTCTAAGGACAGTGATGGTCTTCTCCTCCGCGTCTTTCGTTACTATAAGTTTAAAGGCATGGAAGTTGGATATCTTGGTGCCGTTTACAGATATCACCTTATCACCTTCCTTGATGCCTGCTTCCTTGGCCGGGTAATTATCCATCACAACACCAACAAAAGGAGGTGCCATCGGAAAGAGCCCCGCGTCGCCCGAGCCAAGAGACGTGGGCTTGGGGGTAAGCATCTCCTCATATACAACATCGTCACGTTGGAACCTTACGAGCGCCTCTTTGCCGGGCCTCAGCCCAACTTCAAGCTCAAGGTTACCCCAATTCTTTATATCACTCCCGTTGACCGAGAGGATCAGATCGTCTTTCTGTATGCCTACCTCTGCGGCAGGAGACTCGGGAGCAACGTAGCCTATTACGGCCGCTTCGTCCCTATAAGTCTCTTTATCAAAACCCAACATAAAGATGGTCGGGAAAAGTATAAAAGCAAGAAGCAGGTTCATTGCCGAACCGGCAACTACTATGGCCATACGGCTCTTTAGCGGCTTACGGTTAAATGACTTCTTTAATATTTTTGCATCAACCTCATCCGGCATCACCTGGCCCTTGACAACATACTCATCGGGCTCCTCGCCAACCATCTTAACGTAGCCGCCAAAAGGTACCGCGCATATCTTATACATGGTCTCGCCTTTTTTAACACCGAAGACCTTGGGACCGAAACCCAAAGAGAACTCGTCAACGCCAACCCCGCACCACTTGGCAACGGAGAAGTGACCGAGCTCATGGATAAATATCAGAACACCGAGTACAATTATAAAAGCGATAATGCTTATTACTATTTCCACTCTACTTATACCTCTTACTTTCAGTCTTTATAAGTCGCGTGGCCTCTACTCTGGCCCAGCCATCCGCGCTTATGACATCTTTTATTGTTTTAACCTTTACTACCTTATGTTCTTTTAATACATCCTCTACGACCTTCACGATAGAAGTAAAGGCGATACGCCCCTTAAGGAATGCGCTTACAGCCACCTCGTCCGCGGCATTCAGAACAGCCGGTGCGCTTCCGCCAAGTGTGAGCGCGTGACATGCAAGATTGAGCGCCGGATATCTCTTTTCGTCAACATCCTTAAAGCTAAGGAGCTTGCCGCTCAACGTAAGCGGGTCTTTTGCCCCCTGAACCCTCTCGGGGAAACCAATGGCATAGCTTATGGGGCCCTTCATATCGGATGAACCCATCTGTGCCATTATTGAGCCGTCACAGAACTCGACCATAGAGTGGATCGTGCTCTCGGGGTGAACAACAACGTCTATTTTATCAAGATTCAGCCCAAAAAGCCAGCGTGCTTCTATGACCTCAAGTCCTTTGTTCATCAAAGTAGCCGAATCGATTGTTATGCGCTCTCCCATATCCCAATTTGGGTGCTTCAGGGCCTGGGCGGGAGTAACATTCTTGAGCTTACTTAACGGAAGGCTTCTTAACGCCCCGCCTGAGGCTGTAAGGATTATACGCTTAACATCTTTTTTCTTGTGCCCCTTCATGGCCTGATACACGGCCGAGTGCTCACTGTCTACGGGGATAAGCTTAGCGCCGTATTTGCGCACAGCCTTCATAACCATCTCACCGGCGATGACAAGCGTTTCTTTGTTCGCAAGAGCTACTACCCTGCCCTTTTTTATCGCCGCAAGCGTTGGGACAAGCCCGGCGGCACCTACTATGGCGGATACGACCGTGTCAACGCCTGCCATCGTAGCCGCCTTCTTGGCTCCCTCTTCACCGCACAGTAAAGTTATCTTATAGGCTCTCTGGCCCGCGCCCCTGCCAAGGATCTTTTTAAGCGCCTTCAGGCTAGCCTCGTCCTTTACAGAAACAAGTGCGGGAGAGAACTCCTTTATTTGAGTTGCAAGCTTCCGTACATTACTTCCGGCACACAAGGCCTTCACCCTGAACTTATCGGGGTTACGCCTTACAAGCTCAAGTGTGTTTACGCCGATCGATCCGGTAGAGCCGAGGATGCTGAGTATTTTCTTTTTTTTAATCAATGTTTATCGAATGTATTTTAGTGTGAGGTAAAAAGATCTCATCAATTAAAGTAGATCATGAAATATATAATAATATATGCAACGTAAGCGTAGTACATAGCCGGTGCGGCAAAGATAAGGCTGTCTATCCTGTCAAGCAGTCCGCCATGACCGGGTATGAGAGAGCCTGAGTCCTTGACCCCCGCGCGCCTTTTAAGTAGCGACTCCACCAGGTCACCTATTAT
>DAOVXI010000093.1 GCA_030636245.1 Deltaproteobacteria bacterium | reverse complement strand
GAGAAAGACCTTAAGGGCACTGCAATTTCTTCCGTTGTTACAGATAGCGCCCTTATAGGATCTGTTGACGCATTCATACGGGACGGTGAGGTGCCTGCCCCGGAGATAGATATTAGGCATGGTGATAAGGTTTTCGGGGTAAGGATGGTCTCGCTTAAAGAGGGCGGCGAGAACGGGCTGGTACTTTTTTTAAAGGACATAACAGAAGAAAAACGAGTTGAAGCGATCAAGAGGGACTTTGTCGCTAATGTTTCGCATGAGCTGAGGACACCTCTTGCGAGTATCAAGGGCTACTCAGAGACGCTACTTGACGGCGCGCTGGACGAGAGAGAAACACTTGAGGAATTTTTGCGTGTCATAGATAAGCAAGCAACAAGGATGAGCCGCTTGATAGATGACCTGCTTGTTCTCTCAAGACTTGAGTCTCAGCAGATGCCGATCGTCGGCGGCACGCTTGACATGGTTGAGTTCGCAGAGGCCGCTGTAGGCGGATTCAAAAAACATGCGGTTGATAAAGGTATTGAGCTAACTTTTAATAGTGATGATAACGTACCTGTGGTAACGGGTGATCGTGACAGGATCGAGCAGGTGCTTGTAAACCTTCTTGATAACGCCATTAAGTATACGCCTTCCGGTGGCAAGGTTACGGTAACGGTCGATCACGTTAACGGTAAGGTGCGCACAAGGATAAAGGACACAGGCATTGGTATCCCACTTGAGGATATACCGAGGATATTTGAGAGGTTTTACCGCGTTGATAAGGCGAGAAGCCGTGATCTTGGCGGCACGGGGCTTGGCCTTGCGATAGTTAAACATATTGTGCAGGGTCTTAATGGCAGGGTCGATGTTAAGAGTAAGCTTGGTAAAGGCACAACGTTCAGCTTTTATCTGTTGCCTATACAGGATAGGGTCAGCGTTTAAGAATATGTCAATTATAGAAGTAAAAGATCTTAAGAAATCATATAACGGGAAGGAAGCGGTAAAGGGCGTTGATTTCATAGTGGAAGAGGGCGAGACCTTCGGCTTTCTCGGACCCAATGGTGCGGGCAAAACAACTACCATAAATATCCTCTGCACGCTCCTTAAACAAAGCTCCGGTACGGCTCGTGTCGCCGGCTTTGATTGTTTAAAACAGCCGGCACTTGTGCGCTCGAAGATAGGTCTTGTTTTTCAGGAGGTGACACTCGATAACGAACTTACCGCTTACGAGAACCTTAAGTTCCATTGCTATCTTTACAATATGGATAGACGCCTGACCGAGATGAGAATAGACGAGATGCTTGAGGTCGTGGGACTTACGGATAGAAAAACCGATATCGTAAAGAATTTTTCCGGCGGTATGAAACGCAGGCTTGAGATAGCAAGAGGGTTGCTGCACAGGCCAAGCGTTCTCTTTCTAGATGAGCCCACGCTTGGGCTTGACCCGCAGACAAGGGTTAATGTCTGGGATTTTATAAAGGAGCTTAAGGCTGATATAGGCAATACCGTTTTTATGACAACTCATTATATGGAGGAGGCCGAGGCTTGTAAAAGGATCGCCATTATAGACGACGGCAGGATAATCGCATGTGATACGCCAGAGAACCTTAAGCGTTCCTTGAAAGGTGATACGATATACCTTAAGACAAATGATAATAAGATGGCCGAGAGGGAGATTATAAAAAAATTCGACATAGAGGTGAAATCTGTTAAGGACTCACTTGCCCTTATAGTTGAAGGCGGTGAGAAGTTCATACCAAAACTCTTCGATGGACTAAGCGTTGAGGTGCAGAGCGTAAGCGTGAAAAAACCGACGCTTGATGATGTTTTCCTCTATCTTACCGGTAGAGATCTCCGTGACGGTAAACCAGCTCAGCAGAGAAAGATCAGGGGTTAATTTAGTGTTATCATGGAAAGCCATATACGTTATCTTCCTTCGGGAGTTCAAGAGGTTCTATCGTCAGAGGGGAAGGCTTATCACCACTGTTGCAAGACCACTCATGTGGCTTTTTATCGTCGGCGCCGGACTTACGAGTATCATAGACACAGGAGAGCACGGAAGCTACATGCAGTTCATCCTCCCGGGTATCGTCGGGATGACCATACTATTCAGCTCCATCTTCTCTACACTCTCTGTGGTGTGGGACCGCGAGTTCGGATTCCTTCGTGAGATGCTTGTTGCTCCTGTTTCAAGGCTTACACTTGTTGCCGGAAAACTTGTGAGCGGCACGGCACTCTCTCTTTTTCAGGGCGTAGCGCTCCTGCTTATCGCACCTTTTTTAGGCATTCATGTCGGGGCGAAGGAAGTTGTTATAATGATCTTCCTCATAACCCTTGTTTCATTTTCTCTTACCGCTTTCGGGCTCTTTATAGCGGCGAGGCTTGACTCCTTGGAAGGCTTTAACGTTATAATGAACTTCATAATACTTCCGATGTTCTTCCTGAGCGGCGCGCTCTATCCCTTGAAAAAACTTCCCGAGCCTCTTTATTATCTCTCGTTCATAAATCCGCTTACTTACGGAGTGGATTCATTCAAGCACATACTTTTGCCCGGCGCCAGCACGCTTGGCCCGGAGCTCTCTTTACCGATAGACATATTTGTTGTTATAATATTTTCTGTGGTCATGACTGCCTTGAGTGCCGCCTCTTTTGACAGGAGATAAGTTTTTATTCTCAGGAATACTCTGCATGATAGTAAGCGACAGGAGATAAGTTTTTATTCTCAGAAATACTCTATATGATAGTAAGCGACAGGAGATAATAGAATTTGGAGGGAAGATTATACATTGTTGCGACACCGATAGGCAACCTTGATGACATTACATTAAGGGCGATCGAAGTATTAAAGGCAAGTGACTTGATCGCCGCAGAGGATACACGTAGAACCGGAAAGCTTCTTTCAATGCTTGGTATAAAGAAAACAAAGATGATAAGTTGCTTTGAGCATAATGAGATCAAACGTGCCGGTGAGTTGATAGCAAAATTAAAGGAAGGACTTGCCGTTAGCCTTGTAACCGACGCTGGAACGCCGGCGATATCCGACCCGGGCTTCAGAGTTGTAAAGATGGCAGCGGAAGAGGGTATCAAGGTCGTTCCGATACCTGGAGTTTCGGCTGTCACAGCGGCGCTATCAGTTTCCGCTCTGCCGACCGATGAGTTTACCTTCAAAGGGTTCTTGCCGTCGGCAAAAGTTCAGAGAAGAAAAGAACTGCTTACTCTTTTGGGTCGCAAGGGTACTTATGTATTCTATGAATCGCCGGGAAGACTTGAGAAAACGTTGAGCGACATTGAAGATGTTCTGGGCGATGTCCGTATCTTCGTCGCAAGAGAGATAACAAAACTTAATGAAGAGTTCTTAAGAGGCAAGGTAAGTGAACTCCGTGGCAGGCTTTCAGGAATAAAGCTAAAAGGCGAGATAACCCTTATCATAAGAATAGAGGAGCCTCCACCGAAGAGCATGGAAGAGGCCTTGGTGCTTGTTCGTGAGCTTACGGATAAAGGTATTTCCGTAAACGACGCGGTCAAGGTCATAGCCAAAGAGAGCAAGATAAAGAAGAGTGAGCTGTACATTGAAGCGATAAAGCTTAAAGATAAACATTAATCTTTTGTATGAGGTCCTAGATGTCAAACATTGTTGTCACCATAAAAAGAGTAGTCATTGGTTTTCTTATAGGAGTGGTTTGCTTTGTGCTGTTTGTTGTCTTTGGAGGCGGCGAGTACGTAATTAAGCTTGGCAAGAAAACAGAAGAGGTTGGCATTAAGCTCGAAAGTTATGAGAAGCAGATAAAGGACAGCGCGCAAGGCGCAAAGGATAGAGTTGTCGGCACGAAGGACTCTGCTGTTAAGGCTTTCGAGGGTAGTAAGGAAAAGGCAAAGGAAGCATTTGTAGACGCAAAGCAGAAAGCTACCGAAGGAATAGCAGGAGTTGAAGATAAGGCTGTCGGGGCGATAGAGGAGGCTGGAGAGAAGGCAAAAGACTCCATCAGGGAAAGCGCAGAGGAGGCCGCCCGTGACACAAAAGAAGCCGTAAAGGACACCAAAGAGAAAACAGAAGAGTACTTTTCGAAGTAAGGTTTACTATTGTAAGACCGCATCAAAGGCAAAGGTAAGATTAATAGTTTTTGTTCCTATATAAAATTCCTTTATCATAAGAAGCGCGTAGTCGCTTTGTTCCATCGGGGGGCTGAAGAGAAGGAGCTTGTCTACGCTTTCTTTTTCAGCCACCCTTGTGCTTAGATCATAGTAGAGTCCCCGCAGTTTTGAGAGGTCCTGTTGTGTTTTTATTCTTGAGGCGTTGTCGTCGTGACCTTTTCTTGCCTCTTCCAGGAGGTAGAAGTCGGAGTAGTCCATTGGTTTCTTATAATCAAGTTTGCCGAGTATAAGCCCCGTGCCGCCAGGGTTGTAGATTATTTGATGGTCACCTTTGTTGGTTATTTTCATTCTCAGTATTATGAGTTTTTTTGAGTAAAGCCTGTTTAGTATGTCGTTGGTTAGAGCTTTGTCGCCTGCTGATATCTGCCTGACTTCGATCCTAACCGATTCATCTTCAAAGAAGGCAACGATATCTGTTGATCCATAACCCTGTCCTGATATGTCTTGTGGAGTTAGATACGCTCTGACATCGACCACATGTATTGGTTCATTTGTTGTTGCACAGCCGGCAGAAACAAAAAAGATAATGCCGATCATGAGAAGTACTTTACTTTTCATCTTATTACCTTGAACCCTTTGAACTCACCGGTGTGTGTGAGAATTTTTGTTAAGACATTTTCCACGCTTGCGGAAGGAGGCCCGCTTTCGCACCACTTTAGGATAGCTTCAACCATATCTTCATCCCCTTCAAAGACAGCTTCAACGTTACCGTTACTTAAGTTCCTTACCCATCCCGATAGCGTGAGACGCTCAGCTTCCTCAGCTGTTGTGGCACGGAAAAATACGCCTTGGACCACCCCTTCTATTATGACGTGTGCCCTGACCTGTCTCATGCAGATACGCTACCACAAAATATAAACTTAAGCCAACAGCTTAATAATGTTGTGGGTAAAGCTATTGCGTAGTATTATATACCGGATGAAAGAGATAATAGTAATAGGCGGAGGGCTTGGTGGATGCGAGGCAGCGGCAATGGGTGCAAGGCTTGGGCTTAAGGTAAAGCTCTATGAGATGAAGCCGGAGAGGTTCTCACCTGCACATACCATGGAGGGGCTAGCCGAGCTTGTCTGCTCAAACTCGCTAAAGTCGGAGTCTTTGGAGAACGCTCAAGGTGTTTTGAAACAAGAGATGAGCATAATGGGCTCTGTGTTGCTTTCTGCGGCAGAGGGCGCTCGTGTGCCTGCAGGCAAGGCACTTGCCGTTGACAGAGAAGAGTTCTCAAGGCTTGTGACAAATAAACTTGTAGAGCTTGGTGTTGAGATCATACGTTCCGAGATGGTCGAGCTGCCGCCTGAGAGACCGGTTATCATAGCAACAGGTCCGCTAAGCTCGGATAAGCTCATGCAAAACTTCGGAGGGCTTCTGGGTGAGGAAAATATGTTCTTCTACGACGCCACTTCTCCTATTGTGTATAAGGACAGTATTGACTTTGATGTGGCCTATATGGCCGCACGCTATGACAAAGGCGGGGCCGATTATGTGAATTGTCCGATGAATAAGGAAGAGTATGAAAATTTTCATCGTGAGATAATCGCCTCAGAAAAAACCCCGCTTCGTGAGTTCGAGAAGATCCCTTATTTTGAGGGATGTATGCCTGTTGAGGAGATAGCTTCGCGTGGGGTTGACACCCTTGCTTTCGGGCCGATGCGTCCGGTGGGGCTTATCGATCCGAAAACCGGCAAGAGACCTCATGCTGTGCTGCAGCTCAGGCAGGAAAATAAAGAGGGAACTTTGTTCAACCTTGTCGGTTTTCAAACAAGGCTCACCCACACCGAACAGAAGAGGGTATTCAGCCTTATCCCGGGTCTTTCTCATGTACGCTTTGCGCGCTTTGGAAATATACACAGGAATACATATATCAACTCACCGGAGTTATTAGATGATACGCTTGAGCTAAAGGGGGAGAAGGGTGTTTTTGTTGCAGGTCAGCTCACCGGGGTTGAGGGGTATATTGAGAGCGCATACACGGGACTGCTCGCAGGGCTCAATGCCGCCCGTATGGTTTTGGGCAAGGAGTTCCTCAGCCCGCCACCCGGGAGTATGGGAGCGGGGCTTATAAAACACCTGCATGAGGGTGGTGCGGGCAAAAAATTCATGCCCATGAATGCTAATTTCGGGATACTTGAGACACCCTTGCCGGGGGGTAAACGCCTTAGGGGTAAGGAGAAAAAGGCATTTCAGGCAGAGTTCGCGACCCGTGCGACAAAGGAGTGGTGGCAAAATACACTTGAAAGCTAGGTGTTTTTTTGCTATTTTCTATATATGGAGAATAGACGACATGTACTTATAAAAGCGCTACGCGATGAGAGTGATACCATCCGCACAACCGCTGCCGAAGCGCTTGAGTGCCTTGAGATAAGGGGTCGACTCGGAAAGCTTCATGACATGGTCCAGAGTGGAGAAAAGATCGAAAAGCTCAGGGCTATATATGCGCTTGGAAATCTCAGGGGTCAGCAGGTCATAAACATGGTGCTGTGGGCCACCAAAGATGAGATAGAGGATGTAAGGGCCGCTGCTTACAGGGTTCTTGGTAAGATAGGTGATACAAGGGTGCTGCCTTATCTTGTCGAGGGGCTAAAGGACGCAAGCGTTATTGTCGCGAGGGTAGTGATAGAGGCCATGAATAACTTTAATGATCCCCAGCTTCTTTCTCCTCTTATGCATCAGCTTAAGAGTAAGGATCATGGGGTTGTTGAGCGTGCCCTCGAATTCATCGGGCGTTCCGGCGACAGCCGTGCCGAAGAGGCCATGATATACTTCTCCGCAAAAGGAAACCAAACCATGCGTAACACTTCGCTTAAGTCTCTTGGCGTAATGGAAGTACCCGTCGCAGAACCTTCAGAGTAACTCCTTAGACCCTATTTAATTATAATGATATCTTTTGTGAGATGAGGTTTTCTTAGGTGGCTTCTCTGTCGCCCTCTTTAGCGAAGAACCCGCCCATGTCCATGTTTCTTGAGAGCGGATCAACAGAGCCTATGATGGAAAGTTTATCAACTTCGATCTTGGCAAGGTCAAGTTCCTTAGTTTCATCCAGTTCACTTCCGTCCTCGCCGTATGTTATCTTTACAACAGGCCTGTCCTTGTGTGTCGCATTCGTGTTCGTAACGATACCTACTTCATTCGTTGTTAGTCTGACCATTGTTCCAACCGGATAAACACCAATGAGATCCTCAAAGGCAGTCACGGTTTTTGGCTCAAAGTGTTTTCCCGAGAGACCCTTTAT
>DAOVXI010000100.1 GCA_030636245.1 Deltaproteobacteria bacterium | reverse complement strand
TGGATATTGAACCGGTCCAGGCCTTCCTGAGGGTTCGCTCTCTGGGGAACGCCTTCATCATAAGCGGCGTGCATGGTGACGGCGTAAGCTATGTAGGGGCCGGGCCCACTAAACGAATAAGCGGAACAAAAGCCAGGACCACCGTAAAAGACAGTTCTGGCGGCAGCTCAGAGGTATCGATGGACCCGCTTGAGTACATATCAGAAGAACTTAATAATATCCGTATAGACTCGACCCTGCCCTTCCCCTTCATCGGCGGGGCCGTAGGCTTTATCTCATACGCAGCCTCGGCCTTTGAGTCACACTCTGAGTTTGGCATATATGACAATGTTTATGCCTATGACCACAACATAAAGAAGGGCTTCCTGATAAGCGTCTCAACGAACGGCGAGATGGATGAGGTGATCAATGCAAGGCTCAGTGACGGAGCTGCCGATGAGCTGCCTTGCCCGCTCCGTTCCCTATCCTCTCAGGTCAGCTCGAACACAACAAAGGAAGAGTACATTGACTCCGTAAATAAAGCCCTTGAGCTTATAAGAGACGGCGAGATATATCAGGTGAACCTGACCCAGAGCCTTACGGCTAAGCTCGAAGGTGACCCCTTCTCCCTCTTCCTGGAACTTTCAAGGAACACACCATCGAGATTCACCTCTTTCATTGAGACCGAGGAGTTGAAGATAATATGCAACTCTCCCGAGCGCCTCTTTAAGGTAAGCTCAGGCTGGGTCGAGACCGAGCCCATAAAAGGCACACGACCCAGAGGCAACGACAAGGTAACGGACGAGTTCTTCATGAAGGAGCTTATGGAAAGCGAGAAGGAACGGGCCGAGCACGTCATGATAACCGACCTTGAACGAAATGACATAGGCAAGATAAGCAGAACAGGGACGGTCCACGTTAAGGATTTTATGCGCATCGAGTCCTACCCAGCGCTACACCACATGGTCTCAACCGTTCGTGGGCTTTTACGGGACGGGCTCAGCACGCCTCTTGCCCTAAAGGAATTCCTGCCCGGAGGCTCCGTAACAGGCACTCCGAAGATACGCGCGACCGAGGTAATAAAAGAACTTGAGAACTTTGAACGCGGCATATACACGGGAGGCATCGGCTGGATGGGATACGGCGGAGGAGCGGAGCTTACCATGGCGATAAGAACGGCGGTCATTAAAGATGATATAATGACGCTTGGCGTGGGTAGCGGCATCGTAATAGACAGCGACCCTGCCCAGGAGTATGAAGAGACACTGCTTAAGGCCAATGATTTCCTGACCGCACTCGGTGTGAACGCCAAAACAATATCGTAAAAAAACTATGATAGATACTCCAGCTAATTTTCTTAAATACTAATACAATAAAGATCGAGGTAACAACTTTCACGAAGGCCAAAATAATAATGATCTATACCCCCAGTTTTTTTTAAACAGGCAGGCTCAAGAAGTCAAAGAAACAACTTTCATATAAGTTGAATTAACTATGATATATACTCCAGCGAGTAAAATATATTTGAATGGAAAGATACAAGGCGCGGCTTCTGCCAGGATAAGCCCCTTTGACCGCGGCTTTCTTTACGGCGACGGGCCCTTTGAAACCTTACGTGTCCGTGACGGCACGCCGGTTATGCTGCGGGAGCATCTCTCTCGATTGAAAAAGTCCGCCACAGAGCTATCGATAAACACAACTTCGCTTAAAGGTATTGAGGAGGTTATCTCAAAGCTTATAAAGGCCAACGGCTTTTCATCAAAGGAGTTCTCCATAAGGATCACCCTCACGAGAGGCCCGGGAGGCTCGGCGCAGCTGCCGCCGCCGATAAGAAAGCAGTTCCCCACCCTGCTCATAACCTTAAGCGAGATAAACACCGCAAAGCTCAACAAGCTTAGAGCAAGCGGCGTTAGTGTCGTAACCGTTGAGGGTTCTTTGCCGCTACCCTCGGGCATAAAGAGCCTTAGCTATCTCAACTCCGTGATGCTCAAGAGCGAGGCCGAGAGAAGAGGCGCCTATGAAGCTCTCGCAACTATTAAGGGAAAGATATTTGAAGGCTCATCCACGAACGTTTTTATCTTAAAGGGGAAAACACTTTACACACCACCCCCTCTCTTGATACTTCCGGGCATAACAAGAGGGGTTATAATTAAGGTTGCAGAGAAGATGGAAGTAAAGGTAATTGAACGTAACTTTAAGGCAGAGGATATAAAAAGATCTGATGCTGCTTTCATTACGAACTCGGTCATAGGTATGCTTCCGATCAAAAGTATAGATAAGAAAAACATCTTTACCAATAAGGCGGCATCGGCCTTCGAAGATCTTTACTCAAAACTACTCTAGCCCGCACTTTTTATACTTCCTAAATCAAGAAAACCATTGAATTTTTAGTTCCATAAATGCTATATTTCGAGTTATATGCCTAAAGTAAAAGAAAATAATGAGACCGAGGCAAAGGTGCAGGAAATGTGCACGCTTGAGCATGAGCAGAGGATCGCTCAGCTCACTACCCTGAGTGAGGTTGGCAAGGCCCTTACCTCTACCCATGACATCAAAGAGATACTCTCTATTGTCATGGAGCAGATAAAGGATCTCATTAAGCCGTCCAACTGGGCCATGCTCCTTGTGGACGAGGAGACCGATGAGCTTTACTTCGAGATAATCGTTGGCGAGACAGCCGAGAACCTGAAGGGCATACGCATTGACATGGGTGAAGGCATAGCCGGATGGGTTGCCAAGGAAGGCACCCCCGAGCTTGTCGTTGACGTTACAAAGGACGAGCGCTTCAGCAAGCGCGCCGACATGATAAGCAACTTTACAACAAATAGCGTCATCTGCGTACCCCTTAAGACACGCGGCAACTGCTTTGGCGTTATAGAGCTGATAAACACCGTTCAGGACAGAAGCTTTAACGAAGACGACCTGAGGCTCCTTACCATCGTCGCCGATTATACGGCCATAGCCATTGAGAACTCCCGCTTCTTTGAGCGCATCCAGGAGCTGACAATAAAGGACGACCTGACCTCATTATATAACTCACGCCACCTTCACAATACCCTCAAGGTGGAGGTTGCCCGCGCAAGGCGTTTTCAACACCCTGTCTCCATGATCTTCTTCGATCTCGATCACTTTAAGAATATAAATGACGTACACGGCCACCTCTGCGGCTCCAAGATGCTCAAGGAAACAGCCGATCTACTCCTTAACCACATCCGAAGCATTGATCTGTGCTTTCGCTACGGCGGTGACGAGTTCGTTGTGGTCATGCCGGAGAGCACCAAGGACGCGGCCATATTCGTAGCTAAGAAGCTAAGGAATGCCTTCAAGGACAACGCTTTCTTAAAGGAAGAGAAGGTAAACGCCATTATGACGGCAAGCTTTGGCGTGGCGAGCTTCCCCACTGACGCAAAGGATGAGAACGACCTTATAAAGGCCGCTGACGAGGCCATGTATAGGGTTAAGAACCGCTCGCGTGACGACGTCGAAGAGGCGTAACGCCTACAGCGTAACGCTTACAGCCTAAAGCCTACAGCCTTATTTACCTTATTTTTGAACTTCCTTAGTTTTAATTACTACTAACCCTCTCTCAACAAGTGATTTAAGAACTTTTTTGCCACCTTTTCCAAAATACTCTGGAAGAACAACAGTTCCTGAATCGAGGATTCCTTTATTGCGAGATGTTATAGACTTACCCTCAACAACGACATATTGACGTGTTTGAGCTTCTTTCCTTCGAGACAAATATGGAAGAAGGACATTAAGTGCAATTACAAGAAGTATACCAAAGCTAGCCAATAACCATCTTGCTATTTTGGGTGTAATTACAGTAGACATGGAACCTATCCATTGTTTCCACTGCTCAATATCGTCTGGAATGCTTGCAAACCCGATGAAGCTAATAATAACGCCAATAATTGTAAAAATTCTTATCCACATCTAACTACAATATCATTAACCGATAATATTTCAAAGAAATCTGCATAACTATATGAAATACAAAAAACCCGGCTAAAAAGCCGGGTTTTTTAATATTACTTAAAATTCCTGTTGTATCTGGTGTTCTATGAACCGAGTACAGCCTCTTTACAGGCCTTTGCGATCCTGAACTTAACGACCTTTTTCGCCGGGATCGAGATCGGTTCTCCGGTCTGCGGATTGCGGCCCATTCTGGCTGCCCTGTCCACGAGGACGAGTTTTCCAATGCCTGGCATGGTAAATGCGTTCTTGGCCTCACGGTACGCCATTTCTGCTAAAACCGCGAGATATTCTACCGCCTGTTTCTTCTGAATACCGAGCTTTTCTGCTAACTCCTCGGCTATCTGTGACTTTGTCATTGCCTTTGCCATCTCACACCTCCAAAGTTTTTATGTGCCTGTTAACCTATCTTCTACCAATTAAAGAACAAAGTTGCAACAGGTTTTTTGTTTATATCATAAAAAAGATATCAGTGCCTGAACGTCTTATGGCATGCGTTACAGTTGTTAACCAGCTCGGAAAAGGCCCGAAGCGCGTTGTCCTTATCCTCAGCAGCGGCGTAAGCGGCTAATTCATCAGCCTTTTTATGCACAGCCATGCCAAGCTCATAAAACCCCTCCTCGCCTGCCATCTTACTCATTTTCCTGCATTGAGCGCTCTCATCCTTGTTCCAGCCAAGTTTCTCACTCGCTGTTTTTGCGGCTTTTTTGAAGTCGTTCTCTGATAAAGCCAGAACTATCTCGCTCAAGGTATCCATGTGGACCCTCATCCCTGCCTTTTGCTTTACCTTGATATGTGGGGGGAGTTTCAGCTCAACCCTCTCGTCCAATGCACCGGCCTTCGTCTGTGCCTTAGGGCCCTTTTGCCCTGCTACGGTACATCCGGCAACAACAAAAACTATCGCCATTAGCATTAACATTACTTTTTTCATCTCTTACTACCTCCGTTTTTTATATTAATAAGTCTTTATTATTAATATGTTACATAGATTACCTAATAAACACTAATATCATGCAAATCATCCAACCGTTCGCCCTGAGGCTCTGCGACGAAACCCACAACCGTAACCCTGAATTTATTTCAGGGTCTAAAAACGAGATACCGGGTCAAGCCCGGCATGACACATTGTTAAATTATTAACAAACCGTTCGCCCTGAGGCTCTCGAAGGGTCTAACGAACGGTTAATCTGCAACTAATCAGAACTTTTTCCTGCTGTCCAAAAGTATGGTCACGGGGCCGTCGTTCACGTGAGCTACCTTCATATCCGCTCCGAATACGCCCTTCTCTACATTTATGCCCTCGGCCCTTACACTCTCGCAGAGCTCATCGAAGAGCTCCTTTGCGCGCTCGGGCTTCTCGGCCCCCTCGAATGACGGGCGGCGGCCCTTTCGTGCGTCGCCAAGAAGTGTGAACTGGGACACCATTAATACACCGGCATCCGAGTCACCCACTGATATGTCTTTAACGCTATGGTTCATCTTGCCCGACTCATCATAGAATATCCTTAAATTGGTGATCTTTGCACTGATATATGTCATGTCCTTATCGGTGTCGCCCTTCTCGACCCCGATAAGCGCCAGTAATCCCCGGCCTATCTCGCCCTTGACCTCACCATCCACCGTAACACTGGCGGAAGACACTCTCTCTATGACGGCTCTCAATTCCTAATCTCCATTAAAATTGCTTTTATTAAGTTAGCCATCTATCCAGCCCTGACGTACCTCGTACACCTCGCCATTGGCAGCGTCTATTAAGTAAATAAAACTACCGAAGTAAACCTCCCAGATAACGTAGGGCGGTTTACGTGTAGCATACTTCCTTTTTACTAAAATTCTTTCAAAAGACTTAAACCCAGGCAAATCATCCACATCGCTATCATAATCGGGCTTGTTCTTGATATACTCACTTATGATATACGCTGCATTGTTTTCAGTTAGCCCCTTTTCATTTGCAGCATTGACAGCCTCGACAGTCTCAGCGCTAATATTAGTAGGAAGTATGCTAATCCTTATAAGCACACCGTCTTTAAATATAAATTGAGTCCCACTGTTTAAAACCGGAAACCCACCTACAAAATTTCGATACCACATTCTAACCACTTCGAGTCTATCGGATGCGATACGACTAGATGAATCATCGTACCGCAGCTCAACCACGCCATCTTGTGTTCCAAAAAGCCACCCTTCATTCAAAAGCCAATACTCCGCAACCTTCCTTAGTGCTTCGATTGATTTGTCCTCCACATTAAAGCCTGGCGGGGTAAGATCGCCTTTAATAGAGTAACGATCGTAAGTATTATTCCAGCCACGAGTACCCCTGATGGATGTTATCTTGTACTTACCCTCGAGTCTCGGTCTTATATCACTCGTATATAGCCCCCCACCTACCCTGAATACGGTTTCATCTATATCTATATCTATTATCTCAGGATTATTGATATCATCTTTACTCTGAGTATCACTACTCACATCCTCTGAGTACGTTACATCCACACACAGGAGCAACGATATCATCAGGAAACATACAGATACACCCATAACCTTGAAAAAAAATCTTGTTTTATTATTCACTCGACTTCTCTCCTTATCCTTACCTCAACCGGGGTGCCCTCGCCGGAGTATATAGCCTCACTCGCGCTCTCCTCGTTGATCGCTATCTCAAGGCGGGCCCCGCTGTTGATAAGAGCAATAAGCGCTTTAGCCCCATGGCCGTAGCTTGGGAGGATGCCATCTATAACATGGCCCTTTATGGA
>DAOVXI010000066.1 GCA_030636245.1 Deltaproteobacteria bacterium | reverse complement strand
TAATACGTGAGCTCAACGAAGCGGCAAACGAATAACAGGTAATAGTAAAATGAGCATAGACAAAAATAAGACCGTTAACGATACAATAAAGGAACATCCTCGAACCATCGGGGTCTTCACGCAGTTCAACATAGACTCATGCTGCGGAGGGGCCGTAAGTATCGAAGCGGCGGCCGAGAGAGACTCTGCCCCTCTTGACGAACTTCTAGAGGCGCTTATTGAGGCCGCAAAAAATTAACCATCTAATTTAGGAGGCACCGTACCGTGTCAGCAGATAACTCAATAACACAGGCCAAGGTCCTGGAAGCGCTCGGAAAGGTCATGGACCCTGAGCTTAATAAAGACCTGGTTTCATGCAACATGATCCGCGACATAAGGATAGACGGCGCGGATGTGACCTTCAAGCTTGTTCTCACGACCCATGCCTGTCCGCTTAAAAAGGAACTGGAGGACGGCGCACGCGAGGCGGTAGAAAAAATTGCCGGGGTTGGAGCGGTAACGGTTGAGGTCACGGCAGATGTGCCTCAGGCAAAGTCACTTCCTGACAAAGAGTCCATCCCTGATGTCAAGAACACCATAGCCGTTGCAAGCGGCAAAGGCGGGGTGGGTAAATCCACAGTCTCCGTCAACCTTGCTCTTTCTTTGGCAAACTCAGGATCAAAGGTCGGGCTTTTGGATATCGACATCTACGGCCCGAGCATACCCATGATGATGGGTATACACAAGAAACTCGAAGCAACGGAAGACAACAAGCTTGTGCCTGTAAAGAACCACGGCATTAAGCTTATGAGCGTTGGATTCATGCTCGACGAGGAGACCCCGCTTATATGGAGAGGGCCTCTGGTGATGCAGCTCGTAAAACAATTCCTCCACGGCGTTGAGTGGGGCGAGCTTGATTATCTTGTTATAGACCTTCCGCCCGGCACGGGGGATGCGCAGCTTACGCTTGTGCAGACAATACCCCTAAGCGGCGTGGTCATCGTAACCACACCTCAGGACGTAGCGCTGATCGACGCGAGAAGAGCGATAAAGATGTTCAATGAGGTGAATGTGCCGATACTCGGAATAGTCGAGAACATGAGCCAGTTCGTCTGCCCAAAATGCAATGAGGCAACTAACATCTTCAGTAGCGGCGGCGGCGAGGAAACAAGCAAACGCTACGATGTGGAGCTTATCGGCAAACTTCCGCTCGAGCTTGAGATAAGGGAAGGCGGCGATGCGGGGCAGCCTGTAACGATCAGCAAGCCCGATAGTGAAGCGGCAAAGCGCTTTAAAGAGATATCAGAGAAGGTCGCAAGCAAGATCAGCGTTCAGGCACTGAGCTAAGTTCCTGCGTAATAATAAAATAAAAAGCCCCGCTACGTATGTAGCGGGGCTTTTCTAATTTAAATTAATAAACTCTAGTCAATAATACTTCCAGTGAGTTTTTTTATCGATCCGATCTTTTCCTCCATCAGGTAATCCTCTATTCCTCTTACCACCTTCACCGAAGCATCCGGCGTGACAAAATTAGCCGTCCCGACCTGGACGGCACTCGCCCCTGCTATGATGAACTCAAGCGCGTCCCTTGCCGTCATGATACCGCCTATCCCGATTATCGGCACACTAACCACCTTGCTTACTTCATAGACCATCCTAACGGCGATAGGCTTTATGGCGGGGCCCGACAACCCGCCCATCTTCATGGCTAACATTGGTCGTCTCTTGTTTACATCCACCACCATCCCCGGGATAGTGTTTATAAGAGATATAGAATCGGCCCCGGCCCTCTCGACAGCCTTTGCCATCAACTTTATATCAGTCACATTCGGAGAGAGCTTCACCATCATATGCTTTTTTGTGACCTTGCGCACGGCTCGTACAACCTTTGCCGCTTCCCTGGGGTCTGTTCCAAAACCGATGCCGCCTTTTTTGACATTCGGGCATGATATGTTTACCTCTAAGGCATGCACGCCTTTTTCGCTCTCCAATTTTCTCGCAACCTTAGTGTACTCAGAAATAGTCTCGCCGAATATATTGGCAATGACCTTTGTCTTATACTTCTTAAGCTTTGGAAGCTTTTCATTTATAAAAGCGTCCACACCAACATTAGCCAGCCCTATGGAGTTAAGCATCCCAGAGGGGGTCTCAACGATCCTTGGCGCAGGGTTGCCCTCCCTTGGAAGGAGAGAAAGTCCCTTGGTCAAGATACCGCCTATGGCATTAAGCTTCATAAAGGGCGCGAACTCAATGCCGTAGCCGAAGGTACCGGAGGCTGTTAAGACAGGATTACTGAGCCTTAGCCCGCCTCCCAGATTGACACTCAAATTTGGTTTTATCCTAGCTCGTCCCAAAGTATATCCTCGCTATTAAATACCGGCCCGTCCGTGCAGACCATATTATAGGTTGTATCGCCTGGCTTGTGTGACGCACCGTATGTCTTTACCGCACAGCCAAGACACACACCTATGCCGCATGCCATTGCACCCTCCAAAGAAACATAACAACACGCTCCTGCTTCTTTCGCAACCATAGCCACTGACTTTAGCATACCCATCGGTCCACAGGCATAAACAATGCTGTCTTTCTTGACTTCTTTTTTAAGCAGATCCGTTACAAAACCTCGCGTGCCAAGGGTGCCGTCATCTGTTGAGCACAAAACCTTTATCCCTGTTGCCTTTATATCACCGAGTATCTTCGCTTCCGCCTTGGTCCTGAGCCCCATAAGGAACTTAGCGCCGTGCTTCGCGTGTTCTTTTGCCAGCATAAAGAAAGGCGCAAGCCCAACGCCTCCGGCGACCATTATAAGTTTCTCAGGAGTCTTAAGTTTCTTAAATCCGTTGCCAAGAGGGCCGAGCACATCAAGGCACTCACCCTTTTCCATATTGGAGAGGATGGTCGTACCCTTGCCAACGACCTTATAAATAAGCTCTATGCCCTGCCCGCGCCTGAGAACATCATAGACACCGAGAGCGCGCCTTAGGAGCGGATCGCTTCCGCCGCTCACTCTCAGCATAACAAAATGCCCCGGCCGAACCCCCTTGTTCTTCCATCCAAGTCCCAGCTTATAGTAGCCTGAGGTAAGGGGCTTGTTATAAAGTATCGTTGCGCTCGCGTTTTTCATTTTTCCTCATTAAGACCTTCGGTTAAGGCGAGGCTCATCACTATCGCGTCCTCGTCACCGTAGTATTTGTCACGGACATAGACCTGGTTGAAGCCAAAGGACCTGTATATCTTTATCGCCGCCTCGTTGGAGCGTCTCACCTCAAGCGAAACAACGACCGTTCCACGCTCAACCATGAACCTTAAGGCAAAACTTATAAGTCTCTTAGCCAGCCCCCCGCCCCTAAGAGCAGGAGCTACCGCAAGATCAAGTATATGAGCATCCCCGTGGACTATCCAGATAACTATATATCCCACAACCTGCTTTTTATCGTCAACCGTTCCGTGCATTACGAAGGGATAAGAAACAGGGTTCATGAGCTCTCTTGCCATGAGGTCCCTTGGCCAGCACTTGGGAAAAGAAACCTCCTCGATCTCCATAACCCCGTCAAGGTCATCCTCGCTCATCGGTTCGATGATTATATCCGTTACTTTTTTGTTATTGGCATGCAAAGGTAAAAACCCCTTATAGGTAGGGCCGCTAACACCGTAGCAAAAGGCTAAAGCCTTACTTAAAGTTAGTTCCGTAGATAAGTTGCCAGAAATCAATTTTTTTAAGTGTCTCCGTTTTGTCTATCTTAAGCCCGCAGTTTGAAAGGAAGCTGTCCATGCAAAGGTCAGAACGCCATCCTATCCTCTTGCTGATGGGGTTAAAGACCTTCTGAAACCCGGCGACCATCTTGTTCCTGCTCTTAAAATGGTTTACTATGACGACCTTGCCCCTGTCCTTGCAAACACGCCTCACCTCACTCATAACACGGCAGGGATCGGGAACAACACTTACAACATGAGAGATAAATACCTTGTCGAAAGAATCATCCTCAAAGCTTAGGTTCATCGCATCCATCTCAAGTAGTGTCACATTTTTCATACCCAGGGAATCGACCTTTGCCCTGGCCTGCTTGAGCATCTCATGCGAGAGATCTACCCCGACAACACTTGCGTCTTTATTGAAGAGGTCCAGTGAAAGCCCCGTGCCCACCCCAACGTCAAGCACCCTGTCACCGGGCTTTATGTCCATGCTGGCTATAGCGTGTCTTATCCTCGGGTAGAAGAACCTCTTGAATAGTATGTCATAAACATTTGAATAGCCCGCGTATATCCTTTTTACCGCTTCGTGCTCCAAATCAAAACCCCTCTTAGATATTTTTTATGAAAAAGACCTTGTCGTCACCAACCTTGAAAAAATCCTTCACCCTGGCCTCTTCTATGAAGCCAAGTTTACCATAAAACTCCCGTGAGCCTTTATAGCTGTCAAGTGAGCTTGTCTCTATAATAATTTTTCTGATGCCGACAGCGGAGGCTTTACGCTCGACCTCCGACACAAGGGATCTTCCCACGCCCTTCATCATCTTTACCGGACTTACCACTATCCAGTATATATCATATACGCCGCTCGAGAGAGAGGCGAGACCATAACACAAGAAGCCTTCAACCTCACCGCTATCTTCATTACACGCTACCAAGAAAAGATAATCGTCCTGATCTACCTCATCAATGTATATCTGGAGAAGCTCCGCAGCACAGTCCTTCTCCTCCTCGGTAAGGTTTTCCGTTGCATCTATTATGCCGAGCAGTGCATCTCTGTCGCCATGTGTCGCCTCTCTAATACCCATAAATTTATTCCGCCTCCAAAGAGTCTCTACGCCTCGGCGACAACATCCTCATCTTCTCCTTCTTCGTCCCCTGCTTCAACCTTTTCATCCATATCCTCGACGTCTTCGTCTTCATCTTCTTCCTCAGCGCTTGGGTCATCAAAGTACCTGCCTGCTGCGGATGTTACTATCTCGACTATAAGTTCATTATAGCTTAGCTCATATGCTTTTGCGCCCCTGGCAAGCCCGGCGTCGGTTGAGATATCCGGGTTCGGGTTAACCTCCAGCACATAAACATTATTGTCACCATCGACCCTCATGTCTACCCTGGCATAATCCTTACAACCCATAACGTCATAAGCTCTCATCGCAACATCCTCGAGCTTTTCCTGGAGCTCTTCGTCCACATCGGCCGGACACATTGGCATTGTCTTCTTATACTTCGGACTTTCCTCGACCCACTTTGCCTCATAGCAGCAGATCTTGGGCTCTCCCTCGGGTATGCCTGAGAAGTCTATCTCGCTTGGAGGAAATGTCGTAACATCATCATAATTTCCAAAGACCGAGATATTAAACTCTCTGCCCTCGATATACCTTTCAACAAGCACGCTCTGTTCAAACTCCCTAAAGACATAATCAACACGCGCCTCAAGCTCCGCTTCGTTATGCACGATGGAAGAGACCTCTATACCGAGGCTCGCATCCTCGCACGCGGGCTTTACCATAAGCGGAAACGCAAGGCCCAGCTCCCAGCTCTCGGGATAGTCATTCAAAAGAACATAATCAGCGGTTGGAACCCCCGCACCCTTCAGGACATCCTTTGTCCAGCCCTTATTAAGCGCGATACCGAGAGTAAGTGCGCCGCTACCGGTGAACTTCAGATTAAAGAGCTCAAGGATCGCCGCGACATTCATCTCATAGGCGCTGTAACCAAAGGCACCTTCACATAGATTAAATATAAGCTCGGCCTCGTCTTTGTTCTCGGAAACTTCCTTTATAAACTCAGGCAGGTTATCCTCCCTTAAAGGACTCTCAACAACCTCTATGCCGTACTCTGTGAGAGCTTTCCTTATGACCTCGACGTTCTCGGCAAGATCGCCGAACTCGACCTTCTCGCCATCATATTCATAGGTGTCCGTGCCGTCGTCGTTGAAGACCACTCTGACCTTCTTAATGTTATCAAGAACACTCACTTCAGATATCATACCTTTCTCTTGCGCTTTCAACAACGGTGTTCACTATCGCCTTGTAATCCATGCCCATAGCCCTTGCGGCTTTGGGGAAACATGAGTTGCACTCGGGAGCAGGGATTATGCCCGGCAGAGGGTTAAGCTCGATTATATTGGGTACGCCTTCCTCGTCAAGCCGTACATCGGTCCTGCACCAATCTCTGACATCAAGAACATTAAATGCTCTGATACACACCTCTTCAATGGACTCACGCAGATCGGTGTCAACATCAGCCGGACAGGTAAATATCTCAAGCGGTTTCTCCGGGGTATCGTATATCCACTTTGCTTCATATGAATAGATATGAGCGGCTCCATCCGGCAGGGTTGAGAAATCCATCTCAACAAGCGGCAGCACCTTGAGCCCGTCGCCGTTACCCAGCATCGCAACGGTGAACTCCAGACCGGGAACAAACTCCTCGACTATGGCCGGCTGTTTATACTCTTTGATTATCTCCGCTACCTTTTCACTCATCTCACTTCCTGAGTTTACCAGGGAGTTGTTCCTTATCCCTTTACTGGAACCCTCGAAGAGTGGCTTTACCATAGCAGGAAAGTTCCCCGTAAATAATGTAAAGTCTTTTTCATTCTCCATTACGACAAATTTTGGTGTGGGAACTGAAAAATATGAGAGGACCTGCTTGCTTCTCGCCTTATTCAAAGTCATAGCCAAGGTCAGCGGAGATGAACCGGTATAAGGTATACCAAGCATCTCAAGTATCGCCGGGATATGGGCTTCCCTTGATTCCCCCGTAAGGCCCTCGGCCATATTAAAGACAAGCTCAGGCTTAAGATCACGCAGTTTGTCATAGGCGTCAAGGTCAGCCTCTATGAGTTCCACCTCTTCGTGCTTTTCCTTCAAGGCATCCCTCACGGCTTCTATCGTCTCAAGGTCGTCCCACTCGGCGTAGTGGTCCTCCGGGTACTCTCCACTGCCGTTCGAGTCGTCCTTTACGTTATATGTAAGCGCGAGCCTCATGGTCGGTTCATCTTTCCTACATCACAAACACAGCCGCGGCAAGCACGGTCGTAAAACGTCCGTCGCCTTTAACTACCGCTGACTGCGTAATATTGGTTGTCTTAACTATCTTATCGCTTATTTTGTATATCTCTTTCTTCTCGTCCCAGCCAAGGTCCTCATCAAGCTCAATGCCCAGCGTTGAGGCGAGCATCGCCGCGGCAAGGTCTTCCGCGTAGTCTCCTGCGACATTTTCAGTCTGACCGTAGGCGTGATGTTCGCTCAGATAGCCGTATAATTTTTTATCCACCGGCAAGGCGCATCCTACGCTCGCGGCCAAAAGCCTTCTCGGCTCGTTCGAGGCTATCCTGCTCATAACGCAGAACACTACCTGACCGGGAGCCAATTTTTTTATGCCCTGGGGCTTTGTAACTTTTTTGCATCCCGGGGGAAAGATACTTGATACGGTAACTAGGTTGCACTTCTCAATGCCCGCGTCCCTGAGAGCAAGCTCAAATGAGTGGAGTTCTTCTTTATGTACACCAACTCCCTTTGTAAAAAAAATCTGTTTTGGTACGAATTGCATCCCTGAGTTGACCTCCTTAGGACAAGTTATTCATTTTTTGAAGCAGCTATGTAGCCCATGAGTTTGTAAACAAGTTTAGCCGCCATAAAATCAGGGGCCACCATATCTTTTATGGGCGAGAGCTCAACAACATCAAAACCAACAACACTCTTTCTCCTGCAAACCTCTCTTAAAAGAGCAAGCACTCCGTACCAGGTAAAACCTCCCGGCTCGGGTGTGCCTGTTGAAGGCATAACAGAAGGATCAAATGCATCGGTGTCTATAGTAATATACACCTTTTTACCCAGTTTTGAAGAGATTTTTTCTATTGTCTCTTCAGTAAGGCTGCCGCATTCGCTCAGATGGTCCTTCGCAAAAAAAGTATTTATTTTTTTTGCAGAAGCATCCTCACTCGATAAAAAATCTGCTTCCTCTTTACATAAACTACGTATACCGACTTGTGTAACAGGGGCAAGCTCTGCAACGCGCCTCATGACACAGGCATGGCTAAGCGAGCTTCCGCCGTAGCTCTCACGCAGATCCGCGTGAGCGTCAAGTTGAAGCACACTAACTTCATCATGTTTTTCTATTAAAGCTTTTACGAGCCCCAGCGTTACGCTGTGCTCGCCACCCAGGAGAACGGGTATGCTTTCACCCTTAAGCACATCTTTACTTACACCGTAAACAGAATCGACCATGGCCTCAGGAGATAGCGCCCCGACCTCAAGCGGTGCGAGGGTGTTAACACTACAGCCCTCTTCGCCGAGCGTTT
>DAOVXI010000034.1 GCA_030636245.1 Deltaproteobacteria bacterium | reverse complement strand
TCTCGATCAGCCTGCCTTCCATGAGGGTCGGCACACTGGACGGTGCCCTTGCCGGAGAGATAAAGAAGATAAGGAAAACAGGCTT
The DNA here is from genome assembly GCA_030636245.1 of Deltaproteobacteria bacterium. GTDB lineage: Bacteria > Desulfobacterota > GWC2-55-46 > GWC2-55-46 > DRQE01 > DAOVXI01. Next base: position 11,821 of record DAOVXI010000034.1, on the reverse strand, counting down.
TACCATGGCCCCCGAGGCCGGCACCGAGAGGCTTAGGGATTATATTAATAAAGGCATTGAGGAAGAGGCTCTTATAAAAGGGGTTAAGGATATATGCTCGCTTGGGTGGAGGGCCGTAAAGCTCTACTTTATGATAGGGCTTCCAACAGAGACCAAAGAGGATGTGGACTCTACTTTTGAACTTTCAAAGAAGGTAAGGCGCGCGGGCAAGGAAACGCTTGGGAGCTGGCCAAAGGTGAATGTAAGTATATCCACCTTTGTTCCCAAGCCGCATACGCCGTTCCAGTGGGCCCCGCAGATATCCGTGGCGGAGTGCAGGGATAAGCAAAACAGCCTCAGGGGCGGCGCAAGGAAGGTAAAGCTCGGCTTTAAGTGGCATGATGCTTTTATGAGCCAGCTTGAGGGGGTCTTCGCCAGGGGCGACAGACGCCTGATCAGGGTCATAGTCAGGGCCTACCGCCTTGGCTGCCGCTTTGACGGCTGGACAGATGAGATCAAGAAAGATCTATGGACCCAGGCCTTTAGTGAAGAGGGCATTGATATGGATTTTTATACCACTCGGGAGAGGCCGCATGATGAGGTATTTCCCTGGGACCATATTGACTTCGGGATAACTAAAGAGTTCCTGCTGGAGGACCTTCAAAGGGCAGATAGTGGGGAGGAAACCCCTGACTGCAGTGTGGGAAGATGCACCGACTGCGGTGTTTGTGACCATAAGACCATAAAAAATATACTGAAAACAGATGAGCTACTAAAAGAGATAGGCGTGAAGCCCAAGGCCTTTTCTCCCGACAGGTTAAGGGTCAGGTTTAATTACTCAAGAGGCGGTGATCTGCGTCTTATAGGGCACCTTGAGGTCGCAAGATTATTTATCAGGGCGCTTAAGAGAGCACGATTTTCTTTAAATTATTCAAAGGGTTTCCATCCTCATCCCAAGGTGAGCTTCCTTGATCCGCTCCCGCTCGGAGTCGAGAGCGAGGATGAGTACATGGATGTGGAGCTCACAGGGCCGACCATCCCAAAAGATCAATTAATAAAAAGACTTACGGATGAATTACCCTCCGGCCTGGAGATCCTGGGGGCTGATTATATTCCCTTGCAACTTCCCTCGCTCTCTGCTATGATTAAAGCTCAGAAGTTTATTATTTCATTTAAAAACAAGCCCTTGGGCTTGAGTATAGATATTAATAGAATTGATGGGTTTTTAAGGGATTTTGAGGAAAAAGAGGAAATGAAGGAATTATTTTCAAATCGTGGCATAGATAAGTTGATCGATCTAAAGCCACTGCTCGCAGACCTAAGTTTTTCTTTAGACAAACTTGAATTAAGGTTTACATTGAATAAGCTCTCAGGCGGCGGGGTAAAGCCGCACCAGCTTATCAGTCACATCCTTGGACTTCCCCCGGGAAGCTCCACCCTTATACCCATCAGAAAACTTAAAACAGTCTTTTAGCTTAGACCTAAAGACAGGGAGGTATTGCTGCGCTTTTGAACGGTCGTTCAGTTGCGCACGTATTTTTATTATGGAAGAAACTAAAAAAACTAACCCGCGATATAGTGGGTCAAACAGAGGTAGAGGCAGGGGCAGGGGCAGAGCTCCAGGCAAGGGGGCAAACAGTAGCGCAAGTGCTACGAAAAAAGAGATGTTCCTTGATGCCAATCCCTATGAGATACGCCTTGCCCTCACGGAGGACAGCAAGCTTGTTGAGTACTATGTTGAACGCCATAAGGACAGAGGCTATACCAGCAACATATATAAGGGCAAGGTCGCAAGGGTGCTTCCAGGCATGCAGGCGGCTTTTTTAGACCTTGGGCTTGAGCGCACAGCCTTTTTGCATGTCTCGGATATCCTGGACCGTCCCGAGTACTTCAACAACGTGGATGAGGATGACGACACTCCCCCTCCGGCCTCTCTTGATAAGAAGAAAAGCAGCGGCCCGACAAAGATCCAGGACCTTATAAAAAAGAATCAGGAAATAATGGTGCAGGTCGCCAAGGAACCGATAGGGACAAAGGGCGCCAGGGTCACTTCATATGTCAGCCTTCCGGGACGCTATCTTGTTCTTATGCCTACCTACGACAGGGTCGGTGTCTCGAGGCGTATAGGTGACGACAGGGAAAGAAGAAGGCTTAAGTCTATCGTCAGGGAGCTTAAACCCAAGGGCTTTGGCTTTATCGTAAGAACGGTTTGCCAGGGCAAGCGCAAGGAAGACATTCAGGCGGACATGGATTACCTTGTGAAGATATGGAGCAGTATAAGAGAGAAGATGGAGAGCTCCCAGTCTCCTGCCATACTATATGAAGAGCCGGACCTCACGCTACGTACCATAAGGGATTCTTTTTCCAGGGATATTGAAAAACTTACTATAGAACCCAAAGAAGAGTACGACAGGGCAATGGAGTTCGTATATGAGTTCTTGCCCGACCTGAGGGAAAGTGTCGCTGCCTATGAGGGCGAGCAGCCCATGTTCGACACGACCGGCATTGATGTGGAGCTTAACGAGGCGCTTGAGAGCAAGGTCTGGCTTCCCTCCGGCGGTTTCCTTGTGATGGACCAGATGGAGGCGCTCACGGCCATTGATGTTAACACGGGTAAGTATGTCGGCAAGAAGAACTCGGAGCAGACAATACTGCGCACAAACCTTGAGTCGGTCGCGGCGATAGTACATCAGCTGAGGCTTAGGAACATAGGCGGCATTATAGTCATAGACTTTATTGACATGCTTCGCCTCGACAACCGCGAGAAGGTTTACCGCACCCTTAAGGAGGCCTTGAAGGTCGATAAAGCAAGGACTAATATCCTGAAGGTCTCGGAGCTTGGCATAATAGAGATGACCAGAAAAAGGATACGCGAGAGCATCGGTCAAAGCCTGCTCGAGAGCTGTTCCTACTGTGACGGGGACGGGCGTGTTAAGAGCAAGGAAACAGTGGCGCTTGAGATATACAGAGCGCTATACGCAGAGCTTAAGCATAAGAGAAGAAAACTCGTTGTCTATGCCAACCCGGATGTTGCCGAGCATCTTGAGTCGAGCGGCATTGTCCGTGAGATAAAGGAAAGGTTCTCGAAGAAAATCATTCCGAGGGCCGTTGATGTTTTTCATCAGGAAGAGTTTGAGATAATATAGGTAATAAAGGACCAGCGTTAAGCATGAGAGTTACTCTGAAAAATTATTATATAGCTGCTGCCGTTATATTTATGGCTACTGTTTTTTCAGCTCATGCCTCGGGCGAGAGCAATGGCCAGGCGCTCTTTAGATCGAACGACTGCGCCGGGTGTCACATTACCGTAAAGCCCGATGAGTCGTACACAACAGAGGATGCGCTTAAGGAAGAGGGCCCGCCTTTGTGGTTTGCGGGCAGCAAGTACAAGCCCGGTTTTATCCGCAGCTTCCTTGAAAACCCCGAGCCGATAAGGCCGCTCGAGTATAACTCTATTGAGAAGGAACGGACAGAAGAGCATCCGAACTTAAGTCCAAGTGAGGCAGAAGCTGTGGCCGCCTATCTTTCCACGCTGACCGTAAAGTTAAAACCAATTGGCATTAAGGCAAAGGCGAGTGCAAGGGGAAGGATCATATTTGAAAAGAAGGAAAGTTGTTACGGTTGTCACAGGGTGGAGAAGAATGGTAGGTATTACGGCGGACGCTCAGGCCCCATCCTGATAGGTGCTTCAACACGCCTTAACCCCGAGTGGGTATACTACTTCCTGAAAGACCCGTATCTTTTCGGAGATCCCCTCATGATGCCGAGTTACAAGGGCATCTTAAATGACGAAGAGATACGCGAGCTCGCTTCATATATCGCAACATTCAAATAGAACCATCAAAGTTTTTTTATATTAATTATATCTGGAACAACCCAAAAAAGAGTGGTAACTTGAGTGCTACTTTGAGGTTAAACACTTTATGGTCTTCATAGTTACGGTCATCGGCGTGATACTTGTGATTGAGGGCATACCTTACACGGTCTTTCCGGCAAAGGCTAAGAAGTGGGCGCTCATGATCGAGGAGCTTCCCGAGTCGACGCTTCGTGTGGTGGGGGTTGCGAGTATCTTCGGCGGACTGATCCTCTTGTTCATAACAAAATACTTTTTAAGGTAGGTTTTAAAGACTCTTGAGATATTTTTTAACAGGCATCAGCCCATCTCGCTACTCATTGTTGCTTCCGCTTCTCCTTTTATTTGTTTTTATAATTTCAGGCTGTACGGCGAATGTTGCGGTAAGCGTGGCAGGGCAGCCGGGCGGAAACTCCGGCAATAGGGCGGAAGCCAAGGCAGGTGGCGAGCGGATAAGGGTGCTTGTCCTCTCAGGCGTGAAGGAAGTAAAGATAAGCGGCTCCAGCAGGGGCAGCGTAACGGTCATCTTAAGAACACAAAGGAGCGCCTCGGTTAACGGTGCGATAGAGAAACTCCCGCTACGCTTCTATCCGGCCGGAGGCGTCGTAAAGGTCAACGGCAAGTCCTACCGTGGTTTTATCGATGTCATACATCACAAGGGCAAGCTTCTCGTTGTTGATGACCTTATGCTTGAGGAGTACCTTGCCGGCCTTATAAACGCCGAGATATCCTCCTCATGGCACATAGAGGCGATAAAGGCGCAGGCGGTCATAGCAAGAACCTATGCGCTATATAAAAAATATGACAACAACAACCCCAACTCTTCAGGCCACTATGACCTTACATCGACGAACATAGACCAGGTCTACGAAGGCGCCTCAAGCGAGGATTCGGTCGCAAGGAGAGCGGTGTGGAAAACAAGGGGAGAGGTGCTTACATACAAAGGCGAGATCGCGCTTACGGTCTACCACTCAAACGCAGGAGGCAGAACAGAGGCATCTGCTGATGTATGGCAGAGCGCGTACCCGTATCTCCGTTCCGTGAAGAGCCCTCATGACAGGAATGCCCCAAGCTACTCATGGGACCTTGATCTCTCCGGCGAGAAGCTCGGTGAGTTTCTCGCAAGGATAGGTATCAATAGCGGCAAGGTCAAGTCCATCAAGATCAAGAAGAAAAGCTCAAGCGGGCGCATTATGCTCCTTGAGATAAAGGGCAAGAATAAGAAGGTACTGGTGAGCGGCGAGGACTTGAGGCGTGCCATCGGTTACGGAATTCTCCGAAGCACGCTCTTTAAGATAAATAAACGCGGAGGCTCCTTCCACTTCATGGGCAAGGGCTCGGGGCACGGTGTGGGGCTTTCTCAGTGGGGCGCAAAGGGCATGGCTGAGAGCGGCGCAAAGTATAAGAAGATCCTCAGGCACTACTACAACGGCACCTCCATTAGGAAGATATACTAGTAGCTTATTCATATATCAAAACATTATCAATTATGCTTACCAAAGACTTCGACTTCTTACTCCCGGAAAAACTAATAGCGCAGTACCCTGCTGAAAAGAGGGAGGGCTCCCGTCTGCTTGTTCTCGGCAAGGAAGATGGAGAGGTTACGCACGGCTCTTTTACGGATATAACAAAGTATATTAAAGAAGGTGACGTGGTTGTCTTTAATGATACCCGTGTTTTTTCCGCGCGCCTTATCGGGAAGAAAAGAACAGGCGGCGCGGCCGAGGTGCTGCTTGTAAGGAAAACCAATGATGATAAATGGCTTTGCATGGCTAAGCCTTTGAAAAGCCTTAAAGAGGGGGTGGAGGTTCTTTTTGGCGATGACGGTGAGCTGAGCGCTACCTTTACAGGCTCTATAGACGAGTTCGGTTTAAGCGAGGTTACGCTTAAGGCAAAGGCCGATGATGATAATATCGAGAAGCTGATAGACACCCTTGGCCATATCCCTCTTCCGCCCTATATTAAGAGAGAGGCCGAGGAGGCGGATAAGGAGCGATACCAGACAAGCTTTGCAAACGTCAGGGGCGCTATAGCCGCACCCACGGCGGGGCTGCACTTTACGGAGAGGATAATTGAGGAGATAAGGGCAAAGGGAGCCTCGGTCGAGTTCATAACGCTTCACACAGGGCCGGCCACATTCCTGCCCGTTAAGGTGGAGCACACGGAAGATCATAAGATGAGCCCCGAGGTGTTCACCGTTCCAGGGGAGGTCATAGAGACGGTAATTGCCGCAAAGAAGGTGGGTAGAAAAGTATTTGCGGTCGGATCTACCGTTGTGAGAACCCTTGAGACGGTCTTCAAGGACGGAACTCCCAAGGGAGATCAGAGCGGCGAGTCGGCCCTATTTATAACCCCGGGCTTTGAGTTTAAGGCAATTAGTGCTATGATAACCAACTTCCATCTTCCAAAATCTACGCTAGTTATGATGGTCGCTGCCTTTGCGGGCAGAAGCAGTATCTTGAACGCTTATAAGGAAGCCGTTAAGGAGGGCTACAACTTCTTCAGCTACGGCGATTGTATGCTGATCATTTGAGGTCAATGGATAGTAATAATAAAAAATTCGGCTTTAAATTTATAAAGGAAGACAACGGCGCAAGGCTCGGCACTTTAAATGTCGGGGGCGTGGAGGTTCCTACCCCTGTCTTTATGCCTGTGGGGACAAAGGCAACGGTTAAGGCCATGACCCCGGAGGAGCTCAAGGAGATAGGCTTCTCGCTCATACTGGGCAACACCTATCACCTGCACCTTCGCCCCGGCGAGGAGCTTATCCGTGAGATGGGCGGGCTTCATAACTTCATGCACTGGGACCGGGCCATCCTTACCGATAGCGGAGGGTTTCAGGTCTTCAGCCTTTCGCCTCTAAGAAAAATAACCGAGGAGGGTGTCGAGTTCAGGAACCACCTTGACGGCTCCAAGTGCTTTCTTACGCCCGAGAAGGCTATCGAGATACAGGAGAAATTGGGGAGCGATATCATGATGGTCCTTGATGAGTGCATTCCGTATCCCTCGGAGAAGTCTTATGCGGAGAAGAGCCTGGAGCTTACTTTGAGATGGGCCGAGCGCTGCAAGCTCGCGAGAAGCGAGAGCGGAGGAGCGCTTTTCGGGATAACCCAGGGGGGGATGTACAAGGATCTGCGCATAAGGAGCGCCAGGGAAACAGTGGCGATAGGCTTTGACGGCTACGCCATCGGGGGACTCAGCGTTGGGGAGGAAAAGGAGCTTATGTATGACATGACAGCTATCTCTACAGAGCTCTTTCCGAAGGACGCGCCGCGCTACCTTATGGGCGTCGGGATGCCCGAGGATATCGTTGAGGCGGTCGGGCGAGGGGTGGATATGTTCGACTGTGTTCTGCCCACAAGGTGCGCCCGGAACGGAACCCTCTTTACAAGTCGCGGGAAATTGGTTATAAAGAACAGTCGCTTTGAAAAGGACAAGCGTCCCCCGGATGAGGATTGCGGCTGCTACACGTGCCGGAACTACTCAAGAGCCTATTTGAGGCATATTTATCAATCCGGAGAAATATTAGCTTCGAGGTTGAATACCATACACAATCTGTACTATTATAATAACCTTGTAACGAAGATCAGGGACGCGGTCAGAGAATCCCGCTTCCTTGAGTTCAAAAAAGATTTTTATAACCTCCGTGATATTGGCAACGCCGACGCTGACGGTTAGTTTAAACTAGACAGGTTTTTTTTATTTGGTCTGAGAAAAAAGAATTTATAGCACTTGAAGTAACGATAGTAAAAAAATAACATATAAAAAGTTCAGGAGGTTTCAAAGTGGTTTATTCAGTACCGTTAACAACAGTCGCGGCGGCCGGAGCAGGCGGAGGTCAGGCTACAATGACCGCGTTCTTTCCGTTCCTTATTCTTATAGCTGTATTTTACTTTCTTCTTATAAGGCCACAGCAAAAGAAGATGAAGACTCACAAGGATATGCTCTCCAAGGTCGACAAAGGAGACACGATCCTTACAACAGGAGGTATGTTCGGCAGGGTCACGAACGTAAGGGATGATGCCTTTATACTTGAGATAGCCGACAACGTACGCGTAAAGATATCAAAGAGTGCCATACACTCAAGGCAGCCTGACGGAGCTGAGCAGGATAAGTAGTTTCGAGATGCAGTGTTTGATATTAGTTTACATAAATAAAAGTTTTGGAGTTTATTCAGGATGAAAAGTATATTCTGGCGCATTATTTTACTCGGTTTCTTCTCGTTCATAGCGCTTGTTCTATTTCTGCCTTCGGTCATTGCGCCGAAGCTGCCTGCGTTCTGGGCCGATAACATCCCGAAGATCGTCCTGGGCTTGGATCTTCAGGGAGGCATGCATCTTGTCTTAAAAGTTGATCAGGATGCGGCCGTAAAAATGTATACGCAGAGAACGGCAAACTCTATAGAGGGTACGCTAAAGGACGATGAGATCTCTTTCCTTACCGTAAAAGCAACGGATGTGACGACCGTAAGTATTGGTTACGGCGGCTCGGCCGCGGCCAAGGAGATAAAAAAGGCCGTCTCGAAAGACTTCGGCGTATTCGATGACCCGGTGGATAACGGCAGTACGCTGGTCTTTACCGTATCCGAGAGTGAGGTCAAAAGGATAAAGGACTGGGCCACGACCCAGGCCCTTGAGGTCATAAGGAACAGGATCGATAAGTTCGGTGTGGCTGAGCCTGTTGTCGTAAGGCAGGGTAAGGACGAGATAGTCGTTCAGCTCCCGGGCCTTAAGGATCCGGATAGAGCCCTTAAGCTTATCGATACGACAGCTATCCTTGAGTTCAGGCTTCTGGATGAAAACAACGACCCGTATGAAGCAGAGATACTTGGCGTGCCGTTCGGCTCGGAGCTTCTTTATCAGAAGAAGATCGACCCTGAGACAGGTGAGGCGGTAAAGGAGCCTTATCTCGTGCAAAGGGATGTTCTCTTAACTGGAGATGTCATAAGCGACGCGCGTGTTGCTTTTGATACCCAGAGCAATGAACCTTATGTCTCTATAACCTTCAATCGCACGGGCTCGAAGATATTTGAACGCATAACAGGGCAGAACGTAAATAAGCGTCTTGCTATAATACTTGATGAAAATGTTTTTTCCGCACCAAACATAAATGAGAGGATCGGCGGAGGAAGGGCCTCCATCTCAGGCGGCTTCAGCTATGAGACGGCAACGGACCTTGCCATAGTGCTTCGCGCCGGTGCGTTGCCTGCTCCGGTCGAGGTTGTCCAGAACGTGACCGTCGGCTCTTCACTCGGCAAGGACTCCATAGAGGCAGGAATAAGGGCCATAGTTATAGGCGGCATACTGGTACTGATCTTTATGCTCTTCTACTATAAGGTCTCCGGTGTTATCGCTAACTTTGCCATAGTACTCAACATAGTAATGCTTCTGGGGGCCATGGCTTACTTTAACGCAACCCTGACACTTCCCGGTATAGCGGGAATACTCTTAACCATCGGTATGGGTGTTGACTCGAACGTGCTGATATTTGAGAGGATAAAGGAGGAGCTGCGTGCCGGGCGAACCCCAAGGAGCGCCATTGACGCGGGCTATGACAGGGCCTGGTGGAGTATCGTTGACGCTCATGTTACGACACTCATAACAGCGGCGGTACTTTTCCAGTTCGGAAGCGGCCCAATCAAAGGCTTTGCCGTGACACTGAGCCTCGGTATACTCATTAACCTCTTTACCGCACTGATTGGTACGAAGGTTTCTTTTGACGTTATAAGCGACAAGTTCAGGATAAAGAAGGTAAGCATTTAACTACTGCGGCGCTTAATTATCGCGCCTTGATTTTTATGGAGGAAAGATGGACATTCTAGGTGAAAGGCGTTTTGACTTTCTTGGCAAAAGAAAGATAGCCTTTGTTTTTTCAATTATACTTGCCATAATAGGTTTAACAGCGGCCGTTAGTATTCCGCTTGGCAAGGCCAATCTCGGCACAGACTTTGCCGGAGGTGTGGCCATGCAGTTCCGCTTTGATAAATCCTTTGAGATAGAGAAGGTTAGATCTATTTTTGAAAAGGGCGGCTTTCCTGATGTGGATCTCCAGGAGATAACAGGTGAGAATAAACTTTTCGTAAGGGTCAAGAGAACGGGTGAGAAACTCGGTGAATTCTCCGATGCGCTTGGAGCGGCACTTAGTGCCGGGCTTCCGGAAAACCCATACGTGATCGACAGCTCGACCGAGATAGGGCCGACCGTTGGTAAAAAGCTCCAGAAGGACGCGCTCTGGGCCATAATAGTCGCGCTCATAGGCATAATGTTCTATGTCGCATGGCGTTTTGAGTTCCGTTTCGGGGTGGCGGCCGTTGTCGCGACCGTTCATGACGTGCTTGCGGTGCTTGGCATTGTGTTCATTTTAGGTAACGAGATAAACCTTCTTATCGTCACGGCACTGCTTACCATATCGGGTTACTCACTGACCGATACGGTAGTTGTCTTTGACAGGATAAGGGAGAACATAAGGAAGAGAAACAAGGAAAACCTTGAGCCGCTCATAAACAGAAGCATAAACGAGGTTCTTCGCAGGACCATTGTTACATCCGGTACGACCTTGCTTGTTCTTCTGGCGTTGATATTCATGGGTGGTGAGGTCATACACGACTTTGCCTTAACCCTTGCGATCGGGGTCATTGTCGGTACATACTCCTCAATATTTGTCGCGAGCCCCATACTTCTTCTATGGAAGGGCGGCAGCGAGAGGCTTATTAAAGCAGAGAGAGCGGAGAAGAATCTGGTTTAGTTTTTCCCTGTTTACACATCGAAACACAGAAACCTCGTCCCCAAGCTTTGGGTACGAGGTTTTTTCTTTATTATCAAGGACTTACGAGCAAAGAAAATGCCTTTTATGTGTTGACTTTAGGGGGTGCAGTTTGGTAAGATTAGTAAAATTTACTACATGTAGTGGTATCGAACATAAAGAACCACAACTTATAAGGTAGCGGGCCTATTTGGAATGAAAAAACTTTGGAAAATCATACAAGCTGACACCGAGCTTCGGGAGACGTTAGGAAGGGAGCTTGATATTCTGCCCGTGACGGCACAGATACTCATAAACAGAGGCCTTGTCGAAGTTGACAAGGCTTTTTCTTTTTTGTCCCCCGAGCTTAGCGAGCTGCTGGACCCGTTTCTCATGAAGGACATGGAAAAGGCTGTTCAAAGGATAGCCTTAGCCATAACGGGTAAAGAGAAGATAGCCGTTTACGGAGACTATGATGTTGACGGCACAAGCGCCTCCACGCTGCTCTATCTCTTTTTTAAAGAGATCGGTGTGGATGTTGAGGTATACATCCCTGAGCGTATGAAGGAAGGCTACGGGGTAAACAAGGCGGCCATAGACAGCTTGGCTGAAAAAGGCACAAAGGTCATTATTACCGTTGATACCGGCATCTCAAATGCGGAAGAAGTAAGACACGCATCAAAAATTGGGGTAGACTTTATAATAACCGACCACCACGAGTGTCCGGAGAAACTTCCCCCGGCTCATGCCATTGTAAACCCCATGCGTCCTGACTGTGATTATCCCTTCAAAGGGCTTGCCGGTGTTGGTGTTGCATTTAAATTTATAACGGCGCTGAGAGCGCATCTAAGGGACAATGGATACTTTAAGAACGGCGTGCCAAATTTAAAGAGGTATCTTGATATCGTCGCGATAGGCACTGTGGCGGATATGGTCCCGCTTGTTCAAGAGAACAGGGTGATGGCAAGCTTTGGCATAAAGGAGATAAACTCCAACGCGAGGCCGGGGATTCGGGCTCTTATGGAGATATCCGGATTAGGTAGAAAGATAACGAGCGATAATATTGCTTTTCAGCTTGCCCCAAGGCTCAATGCGGCGGGAAGGATGTCTTCGGCGCTCATCAGCTTTGAATTGTTGAGCGCAACGGACGAGGTGGAGGCGGATCGCCTGGCGCGTCTTCTTGAAACAGAGAACTCAAAGAGGCAGGGAGTTGAGAAACGGATACTTGAAGAGGCAATGGAGCTTGCT
>DAOVXI010000033.1 GCA_030636245.1 Deltaproteobacteria bacterium | reverse complement strand
TTGTTAAATTTTTATCCATATATTCAATAATATCCATATCACTGTCTTTTTCCCAATATTCAAGATTCGTTAAAAGGAAAACGTTTGCATCCATAGCAAATACAACATTTCCATGTTCATAAAACCCCGGCTCCTCATACTTCCACAAAACCTCATAGGTTTCAGGATCAATACCACTAACCCAGGTTTCATTAGTAAAGCTATCTTCGGTAGATTTCATCTTATTATAAAGTTCAAGAACACACCCTCTGTTAGGGCTCTGGATAGCATATAAATAATTACCATCCCCTTCTTCTGTAAGCCGGGTTTCCGCATCATCACTCCAAAGATCATCTTTGAGCTTTTTTCTTTCTTCCGTCTCAGGAAGTTTGACGGTTTTCACATCCGTCTTATTCTTCTTATTTTCCTTAATTTTTACCACTTCTGAAACATCTTTAACCTCAGTAAATACTTCGTCAATGGTTGGAAGACTACTAACATCTCCCCATGTATAGAAAGGCACACCCTTTGGTCCTTCAAGTGCAATACCCTTGGCCCGCTCAACCGCAGGTGCTGTAGACTCAATCTTTACATCTGGCTTGAAATATGCCCATTTGATTTTTAACCCCTTAAAATCACCACCAGGCTTAACCTCAACTTTCAGCTCAATATCTTTATACTGTTCGCTACCTTGATCTTCCCTGTCACACGAAGCAGTAAACAGCCCGGCAAAGACAAGCAGGGCAAATATTTTTATTATTCTATTTTTCATTTTCTTTTAAGAGAGGCCTTTGGCCTCCTCCCCCCTATTATCCACAAACCCCCATGCCCAGTCAACCGCCATCCCCGCCCCTCCATCAAACTCCCTTGACAATAATTCAAACATGTGTTTTAAATATACGTATGAATGACAGGGTATCAGACGACTCTACAAAGGACCGCATACTTGACGCGGCCGAATCGATATTCGCTGAGAAGGGATTCAAGGGCTCTTCCGTGCGCGCGATAACCGAGAAGGCAGGTGTCAACATCGCCGCCGTGAATTACCACTTCTCTTCCAAGACAGGACTTCTTGAGGCGATATGCGACAGACGCCTCATCCCTCTTAATAAGCTCAGGAGCGAGAGGATAAAGGGCATCCTGAGTGAAGCTGAAAAAAGCAAAACAACCCCGAGAACCAAAGAGGTGCTCCGCGCCTTCATAGAGCCGACCATGAAACTTAAGGAAACCGAGCCGGGGGCGAAGGATTTTATCGCCTTCATCGGGCGTGCCTTTAACGATCCCGACGGAACGGCAAGGGACGTCTTCTTGAAGTTTATGAAACCTATGGCAGAGTTATTGTATAGGGCGCTTAGCGCTGCCCTGCCTGATATGCCAAAGGAGCTTCTTTTCTGGCGCCTCCAGTTCGCCATGGGCGCATTCGGCCACACAATGCAAGGCGACATGACAGGGGCCTTGAAGGCCTTCGGCATTGAGGCTGACACAAAGGTCTCGCCGCTTGAGATGCTTTTGGATTTTATGACCGCGGGGATGGAGAGTACGTATAAATGATATTTAAAAGAACCCTCATATTGGCGCTTATGGCAATAGCCGTTTCTAGCTGCACGATGATAAACAAGGAACAGGTGAAACGTCCCGTTGACTCGCCCGAGGTTTATAAGAGCGCGTTCTTAAAGAGCGACCTTGAAGGGATCGAAGCTATGCAGTGCAGGTGGTGGCTTGCCTTTAATGATGAGAAGCTTAAGGCCATCATCGAAGAGGCTTTCCTGAGTAACCCCTCACTACTGCAGAAGCTGGCACGCTTTGAGCAGTACGTGGCAAGCTTTCGTGTAAGCAGGTCACGTCAGCTTCCGGGGGTCAGCGCCGAGGCCAACGCCCTAAGGAGCCGCACCCCGCTTGCCACAGGACACAGCACCGCTGAGAGCCAGAGCCTCTCGCTGGCCGCGAACTTTGAGGTGGACCTCTGGTCGAAGATAAGGAACAGGAAGAATGCCGCCAGGTATGACGCGCTTGCCACTAAGCAGGACGTATACTCAATGTATCTCTCACTCTCGGCCGAGCTCGCGAGCCTCTATTATCTCGCCATCGAGCAGCGCGCTCAGCTTGCGCTTACGAACAATACCATAAGATCTTTTGAGACGGTAACGGAACTTGTCGAGCAACGTTATAAGGAAGGGCTCGTATCGGCGGTCGACGTATACCATGCACGCCAGACCCTTAACGCCACACGAGCGCGAGCGCCACAGCTTGAAGCCTCTTTGGCCCAGACAGAACACGCCATATCGATCCTGCTCGGGCGCTACCCCGAGCGAGGCACAAGCGGCGAGCTCAAGGAACTGCCAAAACTTTCAGAAACATTTCCCGTTGGCATACCGTCAACGCTTCTTAAAACACGGCCCGACATAGAGGCCGCGCTCCTAAGGCTTAAGGCAAGCGACAGACGTGTGAGCGCGGCAATAGCGGACCGCTTTCCTGCCATAAACCTTATCGCAAACTACGGCGAGTCGAGAACGATACTCGATCCGAGCAACATAACAGGCATTTACTTCAACGCCATAGCACAGGCCGCGATGCCGCTTCTCGACTGGGGCGGCAGACGCAATGAAGTAAAACGAAGCAAGGCTGTCTTCAAGGAGAAGCTTGAACGTTATAAAGAGGTCGTACTCATTGCCTTTAAGGAGGTAGAGGACGCGCTCGTTAAGAACAGAACAATAGAGGAAGAGATCATTTATATGACAGAACGGGCCGAGGCCACGGAAGCTGCGCTCCGTGTCGCGATCGAACGCTACAGGCTCGGACTTACCGACTACCTGCCCGTCCTGACCTCGCAGAACCTTGACTTTGAAGCTCAAAGCGCCCTGCTCTCGGCAAAGCGCAGGCTTTTAACGGAACGCATCACTCTTGCCCGCTCACTCGGAGGCAACTGGATGGAGGCTGAACTTAATTACACCATAACCGAGTTAAAAGGAAAGTAACCATGGAAAGTAAAGATAAGAAAATATCATTTTTTTCAAAGTATAAAAAATTACTGCTCCCGATAATAGTCGTCGCCATCGGTTTCATGGGGATGAAAACCCTGGTCATGACAAAGGCGGCGCCCTTTAAGATGCCTAAGAAACAATCCGGCGTGCTTGTGGAGACACTCACGGCAAGGCACGGTGAACATCAGGTGCTCATAGAAGGCAACGGCACGGTGCAGGCGGCAAAGGAGATAGCGCTCACGCCACAGGTAAGCGGCAAGGTCACCTACCTGGCCCCTGCCTTTAAGGCCGGAGGTTTTTTCAAGAAAGGCGAGCTGCTCTTCAGGATAGAGAGCGAGGACTATAAGCTCGCGGTCGATAAGGCACGAGCAACTGTTGCAAGGGCTAAGGTCGAGCTTGCGACGGTAGAGGGCCAGGCAAGGATAGCACGTCTTGAGTGGGAACGCTTAAAGGAGCACGTTGACGAGGAACCAAACCCACTCGTGCTTCATGAGCCTCAGTTAAATAACGCACGCGCCAATGTTGACTCCGCCAAGGCCGCCCTGCGTAGAGCGGAGCTTGATCATGAAAGAACAAAAATATTTGCTCCATTCAAGTGCCGGGTGCGCTCGGAAAGTATCGACATAGGCCAGTTCATCCGCTCGGGCGAGACCGTTGGTGTCATCGCAGGCACCGAAGAGGTTGAGATAATAGTGGCGCTGCCGTTTGAGAACCTGTACTGGATAAAGATACCCAGGATGGGCAAGAAGAACAACGGCTCTATCGCGATTGTATCCCTTAAGGTCGGAGACAAACTCCACAGCTGGGAAGGCCGTGTCATAAGGTCATTCGGAGAGCTTGACCCGCAGGGCCGTCTCTCCCGCATAGCCATAGGAATAAAGGACCCTTACAATTTAAAAGCAAAAGACATTGAGAGACCAAGCATGGAGATAGGAATGTTCGTTGAGGTGACGATCCACGGCAAGGTCCTGAGTGATGTCGTGGCGCTACCGAGAAACATGCTGAGGGAAGACTCCACGGTCTGGAGCGTTGGAAGCGACAACAAACTTACGATAAAGAAGGTCGAGGTCATGCGCAAGGAACGGGAAAAGGTGGTCATAAGCGGCGGCGTGGAGGAAGGCGAGGTACTTGTTAAGACAAACATCACCGGGGCGGCGAACGGCATGCTGCTCCGACTAATAGAGCAAGAAGAAAAACATGACTAAACTTATCAAATGGATGGCCGGAAATCATGTGGCCGCGAACCTGCTTATGCTTGCCCTCATACTGGGAGGGCTTCTTCAATCATCATCCATAAAGCAGGAAATATTCCCCGAGATATCCCTGGATATGGTCGTTATCGCTGTCCCCTACCCGGGAGCCGGCCCCGAAGAGGTCGAGGAAGGGATAATACTCAAGGTTGAGGAAAGCCTGACAAGCATTGACGGTATAACTCAGATAAAATCCATCGCCTCCGAGGGCAATGCGACTATCATGGTCGAGCTCGACACGGACAAAGACTCGGAGATAATGCTCCAGGACATCAAAGCGGCCGTTGACCGTATCGTGACCTTCCCGGAAGACGCTGAAAAACCTATCATAACAAAACCCGCGTTCCGCCAGGAGGTCATCTCTCTTGTCGTTTACGGCGATGCCAGTGAAAGAACGCTCAGGGAGCAGGCCGAGCTTATACGCGAAGAGCTTCTCGCCAAGCCCAAGGTCACCCAGGTGGACATCAGCGGGGTACGCCCGTATGAGATATCCATCGAGGTCTCGGAGGACAACCTGAGACGCTTTGGGCTTACGATAGGCGAGGTTACAAGGAAGGTACGCTCAAGCTCCATTGACTTTCCCGCAGGCTCCATCAAGACCTCGGGCGGAGAGGTGCTCCTCCGGACAAAGGAGCGAAAGTATGTAGGCGAGGAGTATGGTGAGATAACAGCCCTTGTTAGCTCTGGCGGGGTGGAGGTGAAGCTGAAAGAAATAGCGAATGTCATCGACGGATTCAGCGACATAGACCAGTACGCCACCTTCGACGGCAAGCCTGCTGTCATGATAAAGGTCTTTCGTGTCGGAGACCAGAAACCGGTAGAGATAGCTACCATTGTTAAGGATTACGCGGAGGATAAGGGAGGAAAACTCCCCGACTCGCTTGGGATCGCCACATGGGGCGACCGCTCGGAGATATTCAAGGGCAGGATGGACCTGCTCCTGCGTAACGCCATACTGGGACTCATACTTGTCGTGATCATACTCGGACTCTTCCTTGAGATAAGACTCGCCTTCTGGGTCATGCTCGGCATACCGATATCATTCCTCGGAGCCATGCTCTTTATGCCTGCATTCGATATGTCCATAAACATGATCTCCATGTTCGCCTTCATACTCGCGCTCGGTATAGTTGTTGATGACGCTATAATCGTGGGTGAGAACATCTTTGAACACAGGCAACAAGGCAAGCCCTATGCTCAGGCCTCCATTGACGGCGCGCTCGAGGTATTCACCCCTGTCTTCTTCTCGGTCCTTACGACCATTGTGGCCTTCCTGCCTCTACTTTTCGTAACCGGCATGATGGGCAAGTTCATAAAGGTCATACCCGTGGTAGTCATCTCGGTCCTTATAATGTCGCTCGTTGAGTCACTCTTCATACTCCCCTCTCACCTCTCAAAGGGCAGGCCGCGAAAAAGTAAATTCAGGCTTATGAAAGCGATAGAGCGCGTACGTCTGGGCTTCGGAAGCAGACTTGACCGCATTATAAAGGGCCCGTACAGAAGGTTCCTTGATACCTGCCTTACATATAGATACACGACCGTTGCGGTCGGGATAGCCGTTATGCTTCTGACCGTAGGGCTGGTTAGAGGCGGGGTCATAAAGTTCCAGTTCATGCCATCTGTCGACGCGGACGTGGTAGTCGCCTCGATAAAAATGCCTCCCGGTACGAACGCTGAGGTAACGACCGGGGTTCAGGAGCTTATATTACAAAAGGCATATGAGGTAGTGGAAGATTATGACAAGGACCGCCCCGAGGGTGACTCGATACTCAGGAACATATACTCTGTCATGGGCAGTATTAATACTGACCGTCCCATGGAGAGCGGCGCCGGTGCCTCTTCTCACCTTGCGGAGATAGCGATGTTCTTAACGGAGAGCCAGCAGCGCGGCGTATCCTCCGCCGAGATAGGCAACCGTTGGAGACAAGCCGTTGGCGAGGTTCCCGGAGCGGATAACATAAGCTTTGCCTCAAGCCTTATGCACATGGGCGCGCAGATAGACATCCGTATGGCGCACAAAGACTTCTCAATACTGGAAAAAGCCTCCGATAGGATAAAGGAAGCACTAAAAGAGTACCCGGGTGTTGGCGACATAGCCGACAGCTATAACAAAGGTAAGCGTGAGCTTAAGCTGACCTTAAAGCCCGAGGGCAGGACCCTTGGCATAACCGAGGATGAGCTTGGCAGACAGATAAGGAACGCCTTTTTCGGTTCAGAGGCGCTGCGCATTCAACGCGGACGCAATGAAGTGCGTGTAATAGTTCGCTACCCCAAGGAGGAACGCAAGCACCTGTGGGACCTTGAGTCCATGCTCATACGCACGCCCACCGGCGGAGAGATAGCCCTCTCACAGGCCGCGGAGATCACCGTCGGTCAGGGCTTCTCATCAATAAACAGGACCGACAGGAAAAGGGTCGTGAACGTTACCGCGAGCGTTGACCGTAAAAGCGCCAACGCCGAGGAGATACTCGCCGACATAAAACTAAACCTTCTCCCCGGGCTTGCCGCTGATTATCCGGGGCTTTCATTCGACATGGAAGGTGAGGCAAAGGAGCGGGGCTCCTCCATGGGAAGCATGAGTAAGGGCTTTATCTTCGCGATACTTAGCATATTCGCTATACTCGCGATACCGTTCCGCAGTTACTCTTCACCCATAATAATCATGGCCGCCATACCCTTCGGCCTGGTCGGCGCGGTACTGGGTCACCTTATAATGGGCTTTGACTTGAGTATCCTGAGCGTCTTCGGCGTGGTCGCCCTCACAGGCGTTGTGGTGAACGACTCGCTTCTATTGATCGACAAGGTTAACCGTAACCGCATTGAAGGTAAAAACATTCACGACGCTGTTGTCTTCGCCGGGATGAGAAGGTTCCGCCCGATACTCTTAACATCACTTACGACATTCTTCGGCCTTATGCCAATGATGCTCGAGACAAGCGTGCAGGCGCAGTTCCTTATACCCATGGCCATAAGCCTTGCCTTCGGCATAATATTCGCAACTAACATCACGCTCCTTCTAATACCTTCCCTGTATATGATACTCGAAGACCTCAGAGGGAAGATCGGGCTCAAGGCGCTTCACCGTAAGTATGCCGCTTCACATAAAGGCACCGATTGAGACAGGAACGAAAATATTAAGTGAGCGGTATTTGATCACAGCTGCATAAAAAACCGACACAGCCATAAAAACAACCCAAGAAAGTCTTTTATAACCTGAGTAATACCCAGTTGGCATTGTCCTTGCAATAACCATACAGTAACCACAACCGAATAAATTTCATCGAAAAGTCAAAGGCGCCTTTTCCGGTCAGCTGAGCTTTATGCTCAAGGACGGAGAGGCGCCTTTATTTATTCGGAACGGTACGTATAAAAAAGGAGGGCAAGAAAGATGAAAAAGATCGAGGCGATAATAAAACCCTTTAAGCTCGACGACGTGCAGAAGGCACTGGCCGAGCTTGACATAAAGGGCATGACCGTAACAGAGGTCAAGGGTTTCGGAAGACAGAAGGGCCACACGGAGCTATACCGGGGCGCCGAGTATGTCGTGGACTTTCTTCCGAAAGCAAAGCTTGAGATCGTCGTGGCGGATGATATGGCGGTAAATGTCGTGCAAACTATCATGGAGAGCGCCAAGACAGACAAGATCGGCGACGGAAAGATATTCATAACCGATATAGAGGACGCGGTACGCATAAGAACAGGTGAACGTGGGGCTGAGGCTTTATAAAAAATTTTCCAATGGAGGACTTTAAGTTAATGAAGAAAACTATTTTAAAAATGTTTATGGCAATCATAGCAATGCTGCTTACCGCACCTATTGCGTTTGCGGAAGATGCGGCAGGCGGCGGTGGTATAGACAGCGGCGACACGGCATTCATACTCATATGCGCCGCGCTCGTCATGCTTATGACCCCGGGGCTTGCTTTCTTCTACTCCGGAATGGTAAGACGCAAGAACGCGTTATCAACAATGATGCTGAGCTTCTTTGTACTCTGTCTTATAAGTGTTCAGTGGGTACTCTGGGGCTACTCGCTCGCATTCGGCGAGGGCGGCAAGTGGATAGGCGACCTCTCGTTCCTCGGCCTCAAAGGCGTTGGGATGGAAGCCAGCGGCACGATACCGCATTACCTCTTTATGATGTTCCAGGGAATGTTCGCCATCATAACGGTCGCTCTCATAACAGGCGCATTCGCCGAGAGGATAAAGTTCTCGGCACTCATACTCTTCAGCCTTCTATGGGCGACCATCGTATATGACCCGCTGTGTCACTGGGTCTGGGGCGGCGGCTGGCTGGGCGATTACCGCGGCGGCGCTTTGGACTTTGCCGGAGGCACGGTCGTGCACATCAGCTCTGGTGTCTCGGCACTCGTTGCGGCGATAGTTATCGGCAAGAGACGCGGATACCCCACGGAACACGCCTCACCTCATAACCTTGGGTACACGCTTCTCGGATGCGCGCTCCTCTGGTTCGGATGGTTCGGTTTTAACGCAGGAAGCGAACTCGCGGCGGACGGTGTTGCGGCGATGGCATTTGTCGTGACAAACACCAGTGCGGCGGCTGCGGCCCTTGCCTGGGTCTTTGTCGAGTGGATACACCGTGGAAAACCAACGGCGCTGGGTGCAGCTTCCGGTGCGGTCGCCGGACTTGTCGCTATAACACCGGCGGCAGGTTTTGTCGGGCCGATGTCTTCTATTATAATCGGTCTTATAGGCGGAGCCGTCTGCTACGTAGCGGTAACCGCTCTCAAACCAAGACTCGGTTATGACGACACGCTTGACGTATTCGGCATACACGGCATAGGCGGTATCTGGGGCGCGATCGCCACAGGACTCTTCGCATCCGTCGGGGCGCAGGGCGCGTTCTTCGGCAACCCCGGTCAGGTATGGACGCAGATAGTCGGCGTGATCGCGACGATAGTGCTTGCGGCTGTCGGAACATTCATAATCCTGATGATCGTTAAGGCCATAACAGGGCTTCGTGTATCTGACGAGGAAGAGCTTGAGGGCTTGGACCTCTCGACACACGGTGAGAGCGGTTATAACCTTTAAGATTTTTGCAGCATAAAGGACTCCTCCTTTATGTCCTACAACAAACGCCCCCTGGATTTTTTTAACTCCGGGGGGCGTTTTATTTATGCCGGCTTGACATCTTACGTACCGCTATCTATACTCCAAAGGTATGAGCGATAAGGATAAAAGACCGAGTGTTCCGAGCCAAAGGTTCGATACCGTGCGCCATGAGATAACGCAGGCCATAACCGATGTGTGTTTATCGGCAAAGGAGATAAGCGCCGACGTTGGGGTAGCGGAGAAGGAGGTATACCCTCACCTGGAGCGCATAAAAAAAACACTTCACACGGAAGGTCATACTCTAAGGATAACCCCGGCCGAGTGCAAGAAGTGCGGATTTGTCTTCACGAAAAGGACGCGGTTCACAAAACCCGGAAAGTGCCCTATCTGCAGAGGCACCTCGATCGAAGCGCCTCTCTTCTGCATAGAGGGATGACTTTACTTTAAACCGTGCTCAACCATTATGCTTCGAGATACTAGTCGGCAGGAAGGATCTCTTTTAAGCCACTAAATATATGCTCGGCGTATAGCTGATGCACCCCTGCATTAGGGTGATGATCGCCAGGATATATAGTTTCAGAACGATCCAACTTCCGGCCAAGAAGTTCATAGACGTTTATGAAGTGAACACCCTCTCTGGTGTCACTTACCTCTTTTATCTTCAGCACCTTCTGCTTGTCATAGACTTTCTCTATCTTCGGCAGTACGACAATGACTACAGGAACACCCTCAGCGCGGCGCCTCTCCAAAAACTCGAAAAGAACCTCTTCCGCGTTAACCGTCGGGCGTCTCTTTTTCTTCGGAGCTTTATACACACCCCTTGGGGTCACAACATTAATATTTTTTTTATACCATTTCCTATACATCTCATATGTGAAAAAGGCTCTCAAGTATGCCCGACGAAAATTTAGCCAACTAAACACGGGTGGTCTATTATATTTTATCGGTAACATAGACTCAATCTCACCCGGATATATGGGCAGAATGATCATATCCGGATCAAATTGCCTTACATGCTTTTCATACGACAGTGAGCTCTGATTTAAATTATAACCACCGACGGCAAAGTTCAAGACCTGATACTTTTCGGATCGATAATCGTTAAGCAACAACTCGAGCCTGCGCGAATAAACCTCATCATCATCAACACCGAAGCCCATAGAGAAAGAGCGTCCAAGCACAGCCAGGCGAAAGGTATCAACCGGTTTTTTTAGAGTCACAGCCCTTTCACGATAGCCAAACTCGTTGGTGGTGAACCTCGCGCCCTTAAATATAGTTTTACGGTTTGGCGCGAGTCGCTTTCCGATGCCGGGGTCATCACTATATATAAACAGCGCTGACCTCTGCATGGTAAAAGGATTGTATTTGAGCGGATGAATCACCGCGGCAGGGCCGAAGTAAACCAGCCTGAATATGACTTCCACAAGAAGAAATACGGCTACAACGCAGAGCGGTATCGTTAACACTCTAAAATTGGAAGTAAATAAATTCCGGATCATTCTCCGCCCCCATAACAATAAGTAGTAACACCATGACAATGTATATAAGTACTCTGATCACAGCCGGAAACTTCTTAATAATATTCAAATTGCCTGTAATACCCTGTGCAAGCTGCATAAGGATCAGAGGCATTGAATAGAAAAGAACCATCCTCATATCATCATACACGTAGTCTGTTGTCGTGAAATCAAACAGCCATATCTTTAAATCAGATACGGCCTCCGTCATATTCAGACTGGCAAAGAAGAAACCCAGCAGTATCCAGAGATGATACGTCAACAGTATGCCCATCCCCCTCAACATAAATGAAACGTATGGACTTGAACGTGCGAGAGTCGCGATAACAGGCACGCAAACCCTATGCGCCACGAGTGCTCCGCCCCAGCAAGCTCCCCACAACATAAACTTATAATTAGCGCCATGCCAGAGCCCGGCAAGCGTCATCGTAACAAAGGCGGCAGCGACCTTGGCATAATCCGCGACAAAAAAACCTCTAAGCGAGGCGTAGACATAATCACGGAACCAGTTGGAGAGCGTAATGTGCCACCTGTTCCAAAGCATCGTCGGGTTGGATGCAAAGTAGGGAAGACGGAAGTTAATACTCAGGTTTATACCAAGTAGTTTCGCAAGTCCCCTTGCCATGTCACTGTAGCCGGAGAAGTCACAGTAGAACCTGATACTAAAGGCTATCGCCGCGACATACATGTCCATTGATGTTGCGGCACCGTTCGTATTAAATGCCCAGTTGGTATAGACAACAAGGTTGTCGGCGATGAATACCTTCTTGAAAAATCCCCAGAACAAAAGCCAACCGCCTTCCCTGAGCATCTCCGAGGTTATCTTTCTGGGTCTTTGTATCTGAGGCAGAAGTTTCCTCGCTCTTTCTATGGGGCCTGCCATGAGCTGCGGGAAGAAGGAGACAAAGAGCGCGAAGTCCAGGAGATTCTTTGTCGAATTCTGCTTCTTCCTGTAAACATCTATCGTGTAGCTCATTGTCTGAAAAGTATAAAAGGATATACCGACAGGAAGGATAATATCATATGTAAGCGAAGAGAGGGTTATCCCGAACATCGAGGCGAAGTTGGCAAGGCCCTCTGAGAAAAAGTTGAAGTACTTAAAGAAACCCAGTATGCCGAGGTTAACGCAGATGCTTAAGTACAGCCATAGCTTTGCCCTGGCATCATGCCCGAGAGCTCTTGCCTGCTCGAT
>DAOVXI010000162.1 GCA_030636245.1 Deltaproteobacteria bacterium | reverse complement strand
TCCTTTTGCACCTGATTTAAGTGCGCCTTGAATTACTTTTTTCATCGCTCTTCTGAAGGAAACCCTTCTTTCAAGCTGAAGAGCAATATTCTCTGAGACAAGCTGGGCCTCAAGGTCAGGCTTTCTAACCTCAACTATATCAACATCAACTTCCTTGCCGGTCATCTGTACAAGGTTCTTTTTGAGAACATCAACCTCGGCACCACGCTGACCAATGACGATACCCGGCCTTGATGTATGGATTATAAGCTTAAGCTTCTCAGCCCTTCTCTCGATCTCTATCTTTGAGATACCGGCATGGAATAGCTTCTTCTTAACGAAGTCTCTTACCTTCTTATCTTCATGAACCAGCTTCGCGTAGTTCTTTCCTCCGAACCACCTTGAACTCCAGTCTCTGTAGATACCGACCCTAAAACCTATTGGATGGACCTTCTGACCCAAACTAAACCTCCGTTAGCGTTCCGCCACAACAACAGTTATGTGGCTTGAGCGTTTTCTTATTGTGTTACCTCTACCCTGCGCTCTCGGTCTCATGCGCTTCTGGGTAGGACCCTGGTCTACAGTAGCTGTCTTAACATAAAGGCTGTCGATGTCGAGGTCATTATTGTTCTCGGCATTAGCGATAGCGCTTCTTACAAGCTTGGCGATATCACGGCTCACGGCCTTGATACTGAGATCAAGTACTGTAAGCGCCTCATCAACGTTCTTACCGCGTATCTGGTCTATGACCCAACGCGCCTTCTGAGGAGAGACCCCTATATGTTTAAGTACAGCTGTTGCTTCGTTAGTTTCTGACATCATTAACCTACCTTATATTATCCCTTGGCTCCCGGGCCTTTGACCTTCTTAACGCCTGCATGGGAGTGGAATGTGCGTGTTGGTGAAAACTCACCAAGTTTATGTCCGATCATATTCTCCGAGACAAGTACCGGTATGTGCTTACGGCCGTTATACACGGCTATTGTGAGGCCTACCATATCGGGTATTACCATTGATCTCCTCGACCAGGTCTTTATCGGCCTTTTGCTGCCGGATTCAATGGCATGCTCTACTTTTTTCATGAGGTGTCCGTCAATGAACGGACCCTTTTTTAAGGAACGCAACGGTTACTTCCTCCTCTTTCTTACGATGAACTTATCTGTGAACTTATTCTTCTTTCTCGTCTTATATCCTTTTGCAGGTGTACCCCACGGGCTCTGCGGATGGTTTCCGCCCTTGCTTTTACCCTCACCTCCGCCATGCGGATGATCCACAGGGTTCATAACAACTCCCCTGACCTTCGGGTTCTTACCCATCCAGCGTTTTCTGCCGGCCTTACCAATAACAACATTCTCATGCTTAACATTACCGAGCTGACCAATGGTCGCGTAGCATCCCTGATGGACATAACGCATCTCACTGG
Organism: Deltaproteobacteria bacterium; assembly: GCA_030636245.1. Taxonomy (GTDB): domain Bacteria; phylum Desulfobacterota; class GWC2-55-46; order GWC2-55-46; family DRQE01; genus DAOVXI01. The sequence continues at coordinate 2,456 of DAOVXI010000162.1, read as the reverse complement.
AAGGAAGTTTTAGAGTGGCATACTTGCCTTCCTTCGCCATAAGCTGCGCGTAACCTCCGGCGCTCCTTACAAGCTGACCGCCTTTGTCTACCTTTAGCTCGATGTTATGAACGAAGGTACCGACTGGCACGGCGCTAAGCGGTAATGCGTTGCCCGGCCTTATCTCTGAGTCTGCGCCAGCCGTAACGGTTGCGCCTATCTCAAGATCAAGTGGTGCGAGTATATAGCGTTTTTCTCCGTCAGCATAATGTAAAAGTGCTATATCCGTGGAACGGTTCGGGTCGTACTCAATGGTTGCGACCTTGGCCGGAACCCCGCGCTTATCACGCTTAAAATCAATTATACGATACTGCCTCTTGTGTCCTCCGCCTATCCAGCGTACGGTCACGCGTCCGTTGTTGTTCCTGCCGCCCTTTTTCTTGTTGGACTCGGTCAGCCTCTTCTCGGGCCTCTTGTCGGTGCCTTCGAATACCAGCGTTGACATGGTCCTCATTGCGGGAGAGGTTGGTTTATATTTTTTTATTGTCGCCATTATTATTCCTTATTACACTCCCTCAAAGATCTTGATACTATCGCCTTCTTTAAGAGTAACGTATGCTTTTTTTCTTAATGCCCTGCGTCCGGCATGACGGCCCATGCGCTTTATCTTACCGAAAAGCCTGTTGGTGTTAACACTTGTAACCTTTACGCTAAAGGCCTCTTCAACGGCTTCCTTTATCTGCTTCTTATTGGACTTCGGGTCTACCCAGAAAACATACTGACCTATTGAGCTTCTTTCAGTTGCTTTCTCGGTTACGACCGGCTTTTGAATTATCTGATAAAATTCTTTCATTTCCCTAACCTTTAATTATAAAAATACTGATTCGAGTTTAGTAAAAGCATCTTTTGTCATAACAAGCTCGTCAAACCTGAGCACGTCATATACATTCAAGGCGCTGACGTTTATACACTTAAAGTCCCTTAGGTTACGTATCGCTAATTTAAGATTGTCATCAACCTCTGCCGTTACAATAAGAGCTTTTTTCAGCTCCGCTGCTTTTAAGAATTCCGCGGCGAGCTTTGTCTTCGGCTCACTAACTGATATCGTTTCAAGTAACTTCAATTTGCCTTCGTTTATCTTGAACTGTACGGCGCTCTTGAGTGCGCCCTTTACGGCTTTCTTGGGCATGCCGTAAGAGTAATCTCTCGGCCTCGGACCAAAGGCTATACCTCCGCCTCTCCACACAGGGTTACGCTTTGTTCCGACCCTTGCGCGTCCGCTACCCTTCTGGCGCCATGGCTTAGCGTTACTTCCTCTGACTTCGCCACGGGTCTTGGTTGATGCTGTGCCGCTTCTTTTTCCTGCAAGCTGCATCTTAACGGTTTCATAGATAAGCGTGTCATTGACCTTACCGGTAAAGACCTTGTCATTTACAGTAATGGATGAAACCTTCTTACCTTTATTATCTATAACATCTACAGTCATTTTGTTTTCTTCAAAGCCTTCTTTATCGTTACCATGCCGTTGATCGAGCCCGGAACAGCGCCCTTTATAAGGAGAAGGTTCTCTTCCTTTCTTATGCCTACCACCTTAAGGTTCTGAGTGGTTACTTTTTTGTTGCCCATCTGGCCGGCCATCTTCATGCCCTTTTGAACCCTTGAAGGTGTGGCACACATACCGATGGCACCACCGGTTCTGCCGTGCTTGGAGCCATGTCCTGCAGGACCGCCCTTAAAATTCCATCTCTTCATAACACCGGCAAAACCCTTACCTTTGCCCGTGCCGGAGATATCTACATAATCGCCGACCTCGAAGACATCCTCACAGCCTATTGCCTGACCGGGCTTAAGCTCGCCAAGATCTTCTCCGCTAAACTCCTGAAGCTTATAGAAGTTAAGCTTACCGGACTTTTTGAAGTGACCCTTCATAGCCTTATTGGTACGGTGGTCCTTCTTTAGACCAAAGCCCATCTGCACGGCTTCATAGCCGTCCGTCTCCTTGGTCTTGCTCTGAGTGATGTGACATGAGTCGGCCTGTACGACCGTTACCGGCACATCGACACCATCAACGAAGATGCGTGTCATTCCTATTTTTTTCCCTATTAATCCTTCAACCATTTTTAAAGACGTCTATATCCTTAATCTAATTTTATCTCTACGTCGACACCTGCCGGAAGGTCAAGCCTCATGAGTGCGTCAACCGTGTGCTGCGAAGGATCAATTATGTCCATGAGCCTCTTATGGGTGCGCATCTCAAACTGCTCTCTGCTCTTCTTATCAACATGTGGTGAGCGTAGCACACAGTACTTGCTTATCCTTGTCGGAAGCGGAATGGGACCTCTTAGGGACGCGCCTGTTCTCTTGGCGGTGTCCACTATCTCCTTTACCGACTGGTCGAGAAGTCTGTGATCGTAGGCTTTAAGCCTTATTCTTATCTTCTGGTTATCCATTATATATTATCTTACTCTTTGATCTTT
>DAOVXI010000126.1 GCA_030636245.1 Deltaproteobacteria bacterium | reverse complement strand
CTCTACTTTAACCATTTAACTCCTCCATTTTCGTTTGTATGAAATCTACTACAGCATTTATATCATTTAAGTTGAATATTGGCAGCTCCTTTATCTCGCCACCGAGCTCGTCTTTTTTTAGATCACTTACTATCGCGATAAGACCTTCTTCTATGGTGCTTGCCGGTTCAGTAGAGCGCTCGCTCCGCACGACCTCTATCTTTCTCGACTCCCCGTGAAGAAAGCCCTCGACGATAACGATATCAAGGCCCTTCATAAATCTGTTGCTTAATTCTATCGGGTTCTCTTCTTTCTCAACATCTGATACGAGCTGAAGTCTTTCGGGACCGACAAAGAGGGTGCGCACGGCTCCGGCTTCTTTGTGGCGCCAGCTGTCCTTGCCCTTTACATCAAGCGGGTGGGGGTGACAGCTGTGCTTGAGTGTGCCGACCCTTAGGCCTCGCTCGGTAAGGAGGCTTATAACCTTCTCAACAAGTGTGGTCTTACCCGATCCGGAAAGTCCGACTATTGATATGAGCGGTGGTGCTACGGATGTGGTGTTACCCATGACTCTCCATCAGGTGTGAATTCCTTTTTCCAGATAGGTACTGTTTTTTTAAGCGTGTCGATTACCCAGCGGCACGCTTCAAAGGCTTCGCCTCTGTGTTCCGCGCCTACAATGATCAGAACTATCTGACCGCTCGGCTCTATTCTGTCTATGCGGTGAATGATGCGTGTCTCTATTATGTCAAAACGTTCAAGGGACTGAAGGCGAAGTTCCTTCAGCGCCGTGATCGCCATGCCTTTATACTCCTCGAACTCTATGGCCGCGACATCCCTGCCTTCGGAGAAATCACGAGCAGTTCCAAGGAAGGAAACTACTCCGCCGATGGTTTTTGAGCTTTTCATAAGCTCATGTGTCTCTTCTTCAAGCGAGAAGTCTTCTGTTTGTATGCGTACCGCGTCGCTCATATCTTTCCTCCGGAGAAGGGCGGCATGAGAGCCACCTCATCGCCGTCCTTGACAATACTGTCTGCATCAACTTTTTCCTGGTTTACCGCGACCATATAATAAGACTTTGGCAGCTCCGGGTACTTCTCCATGAGTATCTTTAGAAGGTCAGATACGGTTTTAATGTTATCCGCTTCTATTTGAGCTTCACGTGTTTTGGTTTTGGCGGCAAGGTTGCCGAAAAAAAGTACGTTTATCATTGTATTGACGTATCTTAGTCCTTCTTATAGTGGCCGCTCTTGCCGCCTGATTTTTCAAGTAGTTCAATTGTGCCTATGGTCATGCCTTTTTCCGCTGATTTGCACATGTCATATATCGTAAGAAGCGCGATGGCCGTACCTGTCAAGGCCTCCATCTCAACACCTGTCTCACCGACGCACTTGGCTGTCACCTCAACACCAAGGCTGACCCTGCCGTCTTCCGTGTTCACTCCGTCCGTGAAGGTGACGCTCACACCCGTAAGGCTTATCGGGTGACACATCGGTATAAGCTCCGGGGTACGTTTAGCGCCCATTACCGCAGCAACATCGGCAACGGTCAGCACGTCGCCTTTTTTTACCCGGCCTTCTTTTATGAGGGCATATGTTTCTTTGCTCATGATGATAGAGCCGCTTGCCGTTGCCTCGCGTGCCGACTTATTCTTATCCGAGACATCCACCATGCGTGCTCTGCCTGAGGAGTCAAAGTGTGTAAGTTCTTTCTTCTGTGTCATAATCTTTCCTTTTATCAGTACGACACGAGCGGGTTATCTTTGAGGCTGCCGCGCTGTCTTTTTGAAGTAACAACACCTTGCTCAAGTGTGAAGATACGGTCTCCCATAATGCTGGCTTCCGCGTGATCGTGGCTTACCATAAGAACAGGAACCTTCCATTTATTCTGAGTATCCTGAATGAACTTCCTGAACTTCGGACGCATATCAACATCAATTGCCGAGAGCGGTTCGTCAAGCAGCAACATGGATGGTTTCGGGGCAAGCGCTCTGGCAAGAGCCACGCGTTGAATCTCTCCACCCGATAGATGCCGCGGGTACCGTCTAAGCAGGTGCCCAAGGTTAAGATTATCCGTGAGTTCTTCTATCCACTGAAGTTTTACTTCAGAGTGCTTTGTTCTTTGTTCTTTCGGTAGGGCAAAGAGGATATTCTCATGAACGGAAAGCCACGGGAAGAGAGAGTCTCCCTGCGGAACATACCCTATGGAGCGTTCCTCCGGTTTAGCGTGTGTGTTATCATCATTAAATATGTGCCCCATAACCGTTATCAGTCCAGAGTCCGGTTCTGTCAGACCCGCTATTATCTTTAGTAGCGTTGACTTTCCTCCTCCGTTGGGACCCGTGAGTATGGCGATCTCTTCACCGAAACGTATGTCAACGTCAAGCTTGAGTTCGGCGTATGATTTTTTTACTTTGATTATTACCATCCCATTATAGCCTTTGTGTTCTTTCTGTTGAAGTGACAGACAAGCGAGAGGGCGGCGAATGATTTTTTTATTCTCACTATTACCATCCCATTATAGCCTTTGTGTTCTTTCTGTTGAAGTGATAGACAAGCGAGAGGGCCGCGAATGAGAAAGCCATTAGAAGAATTGACATAAGAGTCGCTTCAGCGTAGTTAAGTGTCTCGACCTGTTCGTATATGGCAATGCTCGCTACCTTTGTCTTTCCGGGTATGCTTCCGCCGACCATGAGTACCACCCCGAACTCCCCGACGGTGTGCGCAAAAGAGAGGATGGCGCCTGTTATGATACCGCTCTTGGCTCCCGGGATAAGTACCCTCCAGAAGGTTTGCCACTGTGTGCACCCAAGCGTTCTTGATACATCAAGAAGACGTTTGTCCACGGCCTCAAAAGCGTTCTGCATGGGTTGGAGCGCAAAGGGGAGGCTGTACAGGACGCTTGCGATGACTATACCCGCGAATGTAAAGGTAATGGGAGAGCCGAATGTGTCACTGTAAAAACGGCCTATCGGAGAGAGGTTGCCCAGAGCAACGAGCACAAAAAAGCCAAGTACCGTTGGTGGAAGCACGATAGGGAGCGCAAAGAGCGCCTGGGCAAGCGAGTGCCCCCGAAACCTCTTAAAGGCAAGTACATAAGCAAGCGGTGTAGCGACGATCAATAGCACTATGGTCGTCACAAGCGCAAGCTTAAGAGATATTATAAAAGGTGTTATATCCATGGGAAGCTAGGATTATATCAGTATTTATAAATGAAAACAAGCTCTTATAGGTGATTTATGAAGTGACGGGCAGCTATTAATAGCCGTATTTCTTCAAGATCTTCCGTGCTTTTTCGCTGCCGAGGAACTGTTTAAAGAGTAAAGCATCTGAGTGAGAGTGTTTTAAGACTACCCCGTCCTGCAGGATAGGGGTATAAAGTTTCCTTTGAACGAGTATGCCTTCTCCTGAGAAGCCAAATGTGCTTGAAAGCGCCGTTAAAGCGACATCCACGTTTCTTGAGAGAACAAAGCCGACCGTATGCGATACGCTTTCTCCATAAACGAGCTTAGCTTCAACCTGTTCATAGAGTCCGCTGTTCTTCAGCACTTCAACCGCCGCCGCTCCGTAGGGCGCGGTCTTGGGGTTGGCGATCGCGATGCGTTTTATATCATCGTCTAAAAGAAGGTCAAGCCCGTATTCCCCCATTCCCGGTACTGACTTTGCGCTCCAGAAGATAAGCGAGCCTTTTGCATAGGTAAAGGGTTCTCCCTTGGTAAGTTCCTTGTCAAAAAGTAGTTTTGGGCGTTTTTTGTCGGCGGCGAGGAAAACATCGTAAGGGGCGCCCATTACTATCTGTGAGTAGAGTTTGCCGGTAGAGCCGCTTACAATAACTACCTCTACGCCGCTCTCTTTTGTGAAGAGCTCTGTTATCGCCTCGACCGCTTTCAGTGCGTTTGACGCTGTGGCCACTGTGATAGTGTGCTTCTTGTAGCCTGACGCAAGTGAGGTGCCGGTTAAAAGAAAAGTACAGAGTAGGAGCAGGGTGATCGTTTTTAAGTATTTTATCATATGGTTATTTTATGAATGAAACTTCCGTTGCTTTTATAAGTGCCGTTACCGTGTCGCCTATTTTAAGTTCGAGTGAATCCACGCTGGTGGTCGTTATGACGCCCGCGATCTGGTTCTCGCCGGATTGGATGACTACTTCGCATACGACGTCGCCTCGTTTTATCTCGATTATCTCTCCGGGGAGCTGGTTCCTGCCTGAAAGTTTCAAAGTTTAGCCTCCTATATCGACCATGGAACGTTTGCGGCCGCTATCATCAAAGTTGTACTTGCCTTCCTGTGCCTTGTTGGAGATAACCTCTCTTACAAGTTTTAGTATCTCTTCGTCCGTTGCACCTCGTCGGATAGCTTCCTTCAGGTCAACGTCATTGTCCGAGGGGAGGCATGCTCTTATCTTTCCCTCGCTCGTAAGGCGAAGCCTGTTACAGTCCTCGCAGAAACGTTTACTCATCGGTGATATGAAGCCGACCTCTCCCTTGCCGTTCCTAAGTGGCAAAAAGAATGCCGCTTCCTTCTCCATCCTCGGAGCAGCTTCAGTGTCGACGCGTTCCATGATATCCTCACGCTTAAGCACGTCAGCTACACTCAGGTAATTCGCCTCCCAGTCCATGCCATCACGCATTGGCATGCACTCGATGAGCCTCAGGGTCTGCCCGTGTGAGCTTGCGTAGTCAATGATCTTTGCTATCTGGTCGATGTTCCGGTCCTTCATTATGACAGAGTTGAGCCTCACAGGGGTTAGCCCTATCTTGACGGCTTCCTCTATGCCTTCGAGCACGTCCTTCAGCACACCGCCTCCGGTCAGCTCTTTGTACACCTTCGGGTCCATCGTATCAAGGCTCACGTTAACTCGCGTAAGGCCGTTGTCTTTAAGTTCCTGTGCGTACTTCTTAAGCAGCACGGCGTTGGTCGTCATCGTGAGGTCGTTTATTCCCTCTATCTTTGAGATCATGCTGACAAGCTCAACCGCGCCTTTTCTTACAAGCGGCTCGCCGCCTGTTAAGCGTACTTTGTTCACGCCCGCTCTGGCAAGCGGTCTTATGATCGCTTCTATCTCGTCGAATGAGAGTATCTCTTCACGCTTTTTGAAGTCGTCCTTACTGCTCCTGCAGTAGCTGCAGTGCTGGTTGCATCTGT
>DAOVXI010000122.1 GCA_030636245.1 Deltaproteobacteria bacterium | reverse complement strand
CAGGGCTTTTACCATTATGCGTGGAGAGCCTTACTCTCATTAATCTTAAATAAATGTAATGGAAACGATATGCAGACAAAGATAGTTCTTGTTCTACTCCTAATAGTCGTAACAGCATTCTTCTATTTGCACACGGTCAACCCGGTGGATGTAACTTTTTATATCGCTGAGGGTTGGGTCTTTGTGCTACCCGTAACCGTATTCTTATTCGCAGGTTTTTTTGCCGGTGTTGTCCTAACGGTCTTTAACATTATCGTTTTTGATATAAGGCGTGGAATAAAGACGCTTATCTCCAAAAGGAATCAAAAGGCCTTGGTACACTCAGGTGAGGACTCTATGGAAGGTGAGCTTGCGAGGCTTAAGGGCGATCCGGCAAGGGCCGAGGAGCTCTTTAAAAGATCTTATGAACTTAACAGCTCCAACAGGACAGCTTTATTCTCTCTCGTTGACCTGTATGTAGAGGAGGAAAAGTTCACTGAAGCCTACGCTCTTGTTGAGGGCGAGCTTGGTGATGACAGCGGTGATCTCGTTCTTTTGTTTAAACTTGTAGATGCGGCTCTTAACGCCGAGGATATGGATAAGGCCGAGCGTACCCTTGAGGCTATCTTGAGGGTCGATAATGATAACCCTATCGCCTTGAAGCACCTAAGAGCCATCAATGAACGCTGTGAGGCGTGGGAGGAAGCCGCATCCATTCAGAAGACCTTACTCAAGCAGATAAAACAACCGAGCGAAGATGATCTCAGGCTCTATGCCGCTTATAACTTTGAAGCTGCAAAGGTTAGTATGGACGGCGGTGAGCTGGATGATGCAAAGGAGAAGGTTAAGGTATCCTTGAAGGCAGAGCCGGATTTTATTCCCTCTCTTGTTTTACGCGGAGAGATAGAGGTAAGGAAAGGCAACGTAGAGGCCGCGATAGAGAAGTGGCTCACTGCTTTCAATGAGTACGGCGACCCCGTGTTGCTTATATTCATAGAGGACCTGCTGCTTACCGAATCAAGCCCCGAGCGAGCGCTTTTGATATACAAGGAAGCAACGGAGGCGAGCCCATTGGATACGACCCTGAAACTTTTATTTGCAAGCTTCATGTTGCGTCTTGAGATGGTTGACGAGGCGCTGACCAGCCTGGAGCTTATGGAGCATGAGGGGGAGCTCACCTCATACGGAAAGGCGCTTTTGGCAGAGGCATACCTTAGACGGAGCGAGAGCGATAAGGCAGCCAAGTTGCTTCTTGAAGCAGTGAAGCTGGATGGTGACCTGAATCCTCCCTTTAGCTGCACTCAATGCGGCACATACAGTCAGGATTGGTTCTCGAAATGTTCCTCTTGCAGCAGCTGGGCGAGTGCGGAGATACTTGAAGACGACCTGACGTCGTCATCAGCTGCTACTTCGGGCACATTGACGGAGGCTTCCAGGTGAGGCCTGTTGTCCTTGTCGTGCTTGACGGATACGGCGTTAATCCTGATGAAAAAGATAATGCGACCCGCATGGCAGGCATGCCTGTCGTGGAGCAACTTTCCGCAGAATATCCCACAACAGAACTTACCTGTTCAGGACTTTCCGTCGGGTTACCGGAAGGACAGATGGGCAACTCCGAAGTAGGGCATCTTACCCTCGGGAGCGGGCGTGTTGTGTATCAAGAGCTTACCCGCATCAATAAGGCCGTGGAAGACGGTTCTTTTTCTGTAAACCCTGTTATAACCAGCTCCATTGACTCTGTGAAAGACTCAGGCGATGCGCTGCATCTCATGGGACTTCTCTCGGACGGCGGTGTGCATAGCCACATTGATCATCTTGAGGCAATACTTAAGGTATGTAAAGAGCAAGGATTGGATAATGTTTTTATCCATTGCTTTCTTGATGGCAGGGATACCGCGCCAAGGAGCGGAGCAGGCTATGTGGAAGAGCTTCAGAGGATCATAGGTGAGGTTGGGGTTGGCAGGATCGCTACCGTAACAGGCCGTTACTATGCGATGGACAGGGACAAGAGATGGGAGAGGGTTTTGAGAGCCTATGACGCGATAACTTCTGGCGAAGGTACGCACGCAATTGACCCGCTTCTGGCGGTCAAGGATTCCTATGCAGGTGACGTGACAGATGAGTTTGTTTTGCCTGTGGTTATCGTAGATGACAAGGATGAGCCCATAGGAAAAGTTAAAGACGGTGACGCGGTATTCTTTTATAACTTCAGGTCGGACAGGGCCAGAGAGATAACGAGCGCGATGGCTTTTGACGACTTTGACGGATTTAAGAGGGATGTAGTTCCTAAGCTTTCAAGTTTCTCGACCTTAACCGAGTATGAGGCAGGCTTCGGCCTTCCCGTTGCTTTTCCTCCGGGGAAGCTGGATAATCTCTTGGGAACGGTTATAAGCGACGCGGGAGTGAAACAGTTCCGTGTTACCGAGACCGAGAAGTACGCTCATGTAACATTCTTTTTTAACGGAGGGGTGGAGGAGCCATTCAAGGGTGAGGAGAGATTGCTTATCCCTTCGATTAAGGATGTGCCGACCTATGATCTTAAGCCGGAGATGAGGGCCGCTGATATAGCAAAGGCGGCGGTAGAGAAGATAGCTTCAAATGAGTGCGGTTTTATATTAATAAATTTTGCCAACCTCGACATGGTTGGGCACACCGGGGTTCTGGAAGCCGCCATAGATGCCTGCAAGGCCGTTGACACGGCACTTGGTAGTGTAACCAAAGCGGCAAGGGAAAATGGCTGGGCTGTTCTGGTCACCTCTGACCATGGCAACGCTGAGCAGATGAAGGATAATGAGTCAGGCTCGCCTCATACCGCTCATACAACAAATAAAGTTCCGTTCATACTTATTGATGATGAGAATAAGGATGTGCGTCTTAGAGATGGTGGTGGGCTAAGTGATGTTGCCCCGACCGTGCTTAAGGTCATGGGGCTTAAACCGCCACCCGAGATGACAGGGAAGCCGCTTTTTTAGTGTCTTCTTATTCCGGCAAAGTAGCAGCAAAGGTCGCTGTCTATATCGTTGTTGAAGGTCTTCTCTCCGGCGTGAGAGAACTCTATGCGCACAAGGCTGATGCCGCCGGGCACCATTGAGTTCATCTCTTCAATGACGTGTCCCACGCCCCACTCGGGATATGAGGTGTGAATGACCTCCTCGCCGACGGAAAGGTAAAGTCTTCTCTTACTGTTATATTTTACGAGACCCATATTTAATTTATATACCCGTTTTAGTTTTTTTCAAGGATCAACGCGGTCCTTTGAAGTTGGTCTTGACAAAATCAAACGTAGGCCTGATAATTATACTAGACGCTGGATAGTAGCGGCGTTCTTATTGAAGGGAGTTTTATTTATTCATGTTCAAGAAAGTCAGCTACCTCGTTTGTCCTCTATGTGACTGTGAGCTCCCTATGGGAGGGGATGAGAAGTTAGGGACAGAGATGTTCTGTCCTTTCTGCGAAAGCCCCTTAAGACTTAAGAAAACAAAAGAAGACATTCTCTATCTGCAGGAGGATTTTTAAAGGGCAGAGTTCTCAGGTGTCTACGGTTGTATAAACTTTATCCCTTTATGCACACGATCGGCTTAAGGCGAGCTACCTTTGCATTGACCCCGCTTCGGTGCATTATATCAACAACCCTATCGACATCCTTATAAGCACCGGGAGCTTCCTCGGCCACACCGGACTTGCTTCTGGACTTGATGATTATTCCCTTTGCCTTGAGTTCGTTAATTATCTCAACGCCTTTCCACTTCTTCTTTGCCTTCATCCTCGATAGCGCTCGGCCCGCGCCGTGAATGGCGCTTCCGAAACATTTCTCCATGCCAAGCTCCGTACCCCTAAGGATATATGACGCCGTACCCATGCTTCCTCCTACAAGGAGCGGTTGGCCGACGTCTCTGTATCGTCGGGGTACCTCGATCCGTCCCGGCCCGAAGGCCCTTGTCGAGCCTTTCCTGTGTACAAGAAGTTTCTTTGTTACGCTTCCTACCTTGTGTTCCTCTATCTTGCATGTGTTGTGCGCTACATCATAAAGAAGCTCTATCTCTTCGGGCTTAATGCCTGCGACCCTGCTGATGGCATCTCTTGTGAGGTGGCTTATTACCTGGCGGTTCGCGAATGCGGAGTTAATGCCGCAGTTAACGGCTGAGTGATACCTTTTGCCCTCAGCGCTTTTTATGGGAGCGCAAACGAGTTCTCTGTCGAGGATCGGTATCTTGTATTTGCGGCTCGCCTCTTCAAGGGTCTTAAGGTAATCTGTGCCTATCTGGTGACCCAGGGCGCGGCTTCCGCAGTGTATAGCGACAAAGACCCGGTCCTTTTCTATCCCGTATGCCTTTGCCGCCTCTTCATCAAATACTTCATCAACGTACTGTACTTCGAGGTAATGGTTGCCGGAGCCGAGGGTGCCGACCTGCTTGAATTGTCTTTGCTTTGCCCTGTGGCTGACGTTATCGGGCTCCGCTCCGCTTATGCATCCGTTCTCTTCAGTGTACTCAAGGTCTTCGGGAAAACCGAAACCCATATCGATCACAAACCTTGAGCCTTCCGTCAGGACTTTATCTATCTCATCTTCATTTAACCTGAGGTCACCTGTCGAGCCGAGTCCGGCGGGTACGTCCCTGAAGAGCTGGCTGGCAAGTTGTTCTTTTATCTTTTCTATATCGTTTCTATAGAGCGGTGTGCGAAGAACCCTGACACCGCAGTTTATGTCAAAGCCCACACCCGCGACACTTATAATGCCTTCATTCAAATCAAATGCCCCTACGCCTCCTATCGCAAAACCGTAGCCGGGGTGGATATCGGCCATGGCCATGCTTGCCTTTACTATGCCCGGAAGTGTTGCGACGTTACGCACCTGTTTTAGCGCAGGAGTGAAGTTACCTGTTGTTTTCTCGGCAAGGTCTTTCAGGAGCTCTTTTACGGTAGCCTCATCGGCGTAGATGATCCCCGGAACACGCATCTCGCCTTTCTTTGGTATCTCCCAGGTATAGTTACCCAGAGGCTTAAGCTCTATGTCGTCACTTTTACTCATATTATACGTCCAAAATGCATTGGAGCATGTGCTCGCTTTCTTTTATCTCGTATTTAAGGCCCGAGTAGGTGGCGGCCTTCACCTCTGTCTTTACCGTAAGGGCATCCGTGAAGGGCTCTGCGCTGAGTGTGCATATGGCTCTAAGCTGTGAGTCATCGCTCTTTATCTCATCCACTGTGAGCGAGGATGCGGCGATAGTGTGTGCGTCTTGAATAAAGAGTATCTCATTTAGTACCTCTATGAATAGAAGCTCCTCGGAAGATGCTTCCTTTGAGAATGTTATCTTGACAGAAGGGGTGAGCTCTTCTGTCTCGAACATGAGCGAGAGCAT
>DAOVXI010000004.1 GCA_030636245.1 Deltaproteobacteria bacterium | reverse complement strand
ACTTAAGCTTACTGGCAAGACACTAAAGTACACCACCTCCATAGAGCGCGGCGACGACACCGCTCTCATCGCGGAGCTTAACGCGGACCTTGACGGTTATAACCCGACCATCTTTCTCTTCCGCATTATTCACCGCTTTAATAAACGCTACTACGATCTTTTCCAGGACCTGTACCAAGAGGATAAGCAGATATCAGCGGACGGGGAAAAACTTCTCTTAAGCCTTGCCGAGGAGTTCAAGATAGGTCAGTACCAGCAGGAGCGCATCAAGCTTGACGTCACATATAACCACCCTGAGAACAAACGGGTCGTGGACGAATACAAGGACGTGCTCATAAGCTTTGAGAATGTTGAGGAGCTGAACCGTGCCGACATAGCCTCCCTGAACCGCCTTCGTGCCCTTGCCATCAAGAACAACATCCCTCACTACCTCTTTGACCTTTTGGATGAGGTTCTCTTGAAAGGCAAAAAGCTCATACACGGCGATGAGCCGGAGTACATAAATGACTCACGCGCACTTTTGGATGGGCTCTTCTCGCTTGAAAAAGGCGGGCTTGACGCTGTCATGGATAAAGATGACATCGTAAAACTTCTCCAGAACAAAAAACAATCCATGGAAAACAGGGATTACTTCGACGGGCTTCTCCTGGAGGTCGGAAAGACCTGCGATGAGAGCTTTGAAAAAGGTGACACCATGGCCTTTGAGCGTTTCAGCGAACTCATAACCTACTTCGACCGCTTTGACACCACCTCAAGCGCGATAAACCACATCGCCTTTATGTCGGAGGATGTTTCCGTTGAAAAACTCCGTAGCCTTATCGGCAACATGCGCGCCTTTGACGATATCAAAAAGGACCTCTTCAAGAACCTCTTCGTCATCGACCTGCTTGAAAACAAGTACCTGACATACACCGGAAGAAAAAAGGTGATCTCGCTTTTCGAGGGCATAACAGCGGTTGACGAGGGATATAAATCTCTTAGTGCCGTATCGGCAGAGATCGAGATGGTAAACCAGGAAGACCAGATGTACGCCCTTCTTTATAAGACCGCCAAAGAGCGGCTCGACAAGATACCCGGCGCCATGAACGGCAAGGACGCTCACGACGGGATCCTTAAAGAGGTCCTCAAAAGCCTGCTCCACAGCGGCCCTGTTGAGCAAATACCCAAGAAGATCATGAAAAAAGTCTTTACTTCCCTCAAAATGGAAGGTTTTTATACATACGAGATCCTCCCCGAGATACTTGCTAACGGGGACATGGCCATGAGAGAGGACTTCCTTAAAAACAGCGGTTTTGACAGGTTTTTCATCGAAGACATAGAGCGCTTGTACATTGAACATCACAAGGTTCCGCCCGCAAAAGCTAAAAACTTCAAGGATCTCATCGAGCAAACAAATATCCCCCAGGAACAATAGTAAACCCTCCATAAAGGGGCGGTTACAATAATTACGATTTTTCTACAAAGCAGTTGATATCTTTAGATTTTTATGCTATAAATCTTATTCTGGGAAGTTTTTTCAATTCTCAGATGTTCACACAATAAATGCGGAGGATTGCCACTATGAGTAACGAAGAGCCGGATGATAAAAAGAAATCTCCGGAAAATACATATCTGAAAACCGAGCGCGGCGAAGAGATCATGCACATAATGCAAAAAGGCGCTGAGTTCACGCATGAGCTTATTAAAGAGAATGAAAGACTCAGGTTCCGTAACGCGCAGGTCGAGGAGATAAATAAAACCCTTGAAATGAGCGTTGCCGGCGGAGTAGGAACGGATGAGATAAACAAACTTCTAAAAAAACTTTCAAGTATCGAAGATGAAAAGGAAAAACTTCTTGAGAAGTACAAAGCGGTTGAGGAAGAGAACAAAGACTTTGCAAACCGCTACCTTGAGATAGAGGCAGAGAACAACAATCTCGCCAACCTTTATGTCGCCAGCTACCAGCTCCACTCCACACTCAACTTTAACGAGGTCCTTCGGATCATTCTGGAGATAATCATCAACCTTATCGGCGCGGAAGACTTCGCCATCATGATGCTTGATGAAAAAACCCACAAGCTGAGCGCTGTGGCAACAGAAGGAATAGACCAAAAGGACGTGCCCGTATCCGTCCAGGGCGAGGGGATTGTCGGTAAAGCGGCAAAAAGCGGCGAGAACTACTTTGCCGATCCGCTCCCGCCGGGCGGCACACCGGTTGACCTCAATAAACCGCTTGTGTGCATACCGATGAAGATAAAAGAGCGTGTCATCGGAACTATCGTTATATACAAGCTGTTGCAGCAGAAGGAAGCATTCAACAAGCTTGACTATGAGCTTTTCACACTGCTTGCGGGGCACACGGCAACAGCCATATTCAGCTCCAAGCTCTATAGCGAGTCAGAGCGTAAACTTTCGACCATTCAGGGCTTTATTGACCTGCTGACAAAGCAGCCACAAAAATAAAAAGTACCGTAACAAACAAGGGTCTTACTTAAAAAAGAGGATAATAAAAAATGGCAAAATATCAAATACTAGTTGTTGAAGACTCACCTACGATGCGTCAATTAATAACATTTTCCTTAAAAAGATTAAGGGATGTGGATATTACCGAAGCAAATGACGGTGTGGACGGACTGAAGAAAATATCAGCCAATAAATTCGACCTCATATTGACCGACATAAATATGCCGATAATGGATGGCATTAAGCTTGTCAGCCTTGTCAGGAATGACGCGAACAACAAAGATGTCCCGATCGTCGTTATAACAACTGAAGGCGGCCAGGAAGACCGTGACCGCGCGCTTGCTCTCGGCGCAAACTCGTACATAACCAAACCCATAAACGCGACAACACTTTTGGATACGGCCAAAGAACTTCTTGGCATGTGATCGAAGTATTTTTTATTCGACAACCTTTAAGACACTGGCTTTTTTCACGCATACATAACAGATCAAATATGATCTTGGATGGCACCCTCTTTTAAGTATAGTTAGGGGGCTCTCCGTTTATAATTTATACACCCGAGACTAGGACTTAGTTAGAGCAGTGAAACACAGGGAAGATAATTACCCGAAGATGGAGGGTTTGCAATGAAAAAGATTCTTATTATAGACGACGACCTGCGCCACGACAAAATGATGAGCTACCTTCTGCTCTCCAAAGGTTTCGAGGCGGCATACGCTCTTTCCGGAGAGGAAGCCCTTGAAAAATTAAAGAGCGGCGAGATCGAGATGCCGGAGGTTATGCTCATAGACATCATGATGCCGGGGCTTAACGGCTTTGAGACCTTAAAAGAGATGCAGAATTCGCTTAATATGTCAAAAACAAAGGTCATGGTCGTATCAGCCGTTGGAGAAAGCGCTGAGCGAGACCCGGCCGCCGCCTCACTCGATATTGACGACTACGTTGAAAAACCTTTCAGTCCGGCCGACATTATTGCCAGGATCAACAAGACCCTCGGCGTAGAAGAGGATGAGGAATCTAAATAAATGCGTCTTAGCAAGATCAAACTTGGGCCATCGACCTACCTGCTGGCCGCAGGAGCACTGCTTACTATCCAGCTCATAAGCCTGCTGCTTTTTGACAACCTCCTGCTCGAATTTTTTCTTACAATAATATCCCTTGGACTGCTTGCGGCTATCTTCTTTCACCTTAAGGACGAAAGACAAAAAGCCAAGGAAAAGATCGTCCTTACCCTTGGTGATTGTGCTCTCGCGGAGGAGATCACCGCTGACGAAGAGCTCCTAAAGGTTCTCGCCGAGCTTATTATAAAGTTGACCAACGACTACAAGGGCCTTGCCGGCTCTCTTAATAACATTGTGGAGTTTACCAGGCGGGTCTCTTCAAAATCTGACCAGATACAGCTCGGAACAGAGGCCCAGTCCTTTTCCATGGAAGAGACCTCAACCTCAATAGAAGGCATCTCAGCCTCGATCATAAACCTGGTGGCAATGGTTGAAAAACTCTTCCCAAGTGCCGAGAAAGCGACAAAATCCATTCTCGAGATGGTAGAC
The DNA here is from genome assembly GCA_030636245.1 of Deltaproteobacteria bacterium. Taxonomy (GTDB): domain Bacteria; phylum Desulfobacterota; class GWC2-55-46; order GWC2-55-46; family DRQE01; genus DAOVXI01. The sequence continues at coordinate 21,107 of DAOVXI010000004.1, read as the reverse complement.
TCTAATAAGAGAATAAGCATGTCTACCCAGGACCTCTTCACTAACGTTAAGGGTGTCTCGACGCATATAGACTCTCTCGTCACCTCCGTAGCCAATGTTGAGCACCGCTTTGACGACCTGACAAAAAGCTCCGAGGGAACAAGCAAGTCGGTCCACCGCATTGACAAATCCATTAAAGACATTGAAGAACAGGCCGGCTACTCCTCGGACCTCGCAAACCAGGTACGTACAGACGCGGAGGGCGGCGCTGTAGCAGCGGAAAAAACAATTACGGGCATGAGCCGCATCAGGGAGATAGTAAGTGAATCAGCCGAGGTCGTTCAAAGGCTCGGAGAAAAATCCGGTGAGGTCGGCGACATCATAAACGTCATTAACGAGATAACCGACAGGACCAACCTTTTGGCGCTTAACGCCTCCATCATCGCCGCGCAGGCGGGTGAGCACGGCAAGGCCTTCAGTGTTGTCGCCGAAGAGATAAAAAGACTTGCCGACCAGACGGCCCAATCAACGGTCGAGATATCCTCTATTGTACAAGGTATCCAGTCAATGGTAAGCGATGTGATACAGGCGAACGAGATGGGCAAGTGGAGCGCGGAAGAAGGTGTTAAGCTCGCACATGAAGCAGGCAACGCGCTGCGTAAGATCCTCGAGAGCACGACCAAGTCGACCGAGATGAGCAAGCTTATCGCTCAATCTACCGTAAACCAGGCACGCGAGACCGCCATAGTTATCAGAACGATCACAAATGAACAAAATGTTATTAAAGAGATCGAGGCCATAATCAAAGAAGACACCGAGCTGAGTGAAAAGATAAGAACTTCGACGAAAAAAATGGTCGAGATCACCAGAACAGTGGCTCAGGCAAATACGGATCAGGAAAAAGCCAACACAGAAGTCACTCATGTAATTGAAGAGGTAAAGGAGTTGGTGCAGGGAATGTTCGAGGTCACTAGAACTCAGAAAACGGACAGCGACCAGATCCTTCAGGCAATTGAGATAATCAAGTATATTTCACTTGAAAATATAAACGCAATAAACGAACTAGCCGGCGGAGCAGGCGAACTGAAGGTCAAGATCGAGAACCTGAATTCGGAGTACCAAGAGATTGGACTTGAGTAGGCGCAGCAACACTATAATCGGAGGTAGGCAACAATGGATGTGAAAAAACTTATAAATGAGCTTAGCAACTCGGAAGAGATCAAGAGGCGCGAGGCATGCAACATGCTTGGTGATCTTGGCGCAACAGAGGCGGCAAGACCACTTGTTGGTGCCTTCCGAGACGAATCATGGCTCGTAAGAGAGGCCGCTGTCGCGGCGCTCATAAAGATCGGCGGAGAAAAAGGCATAGCTCTTTTGCTCTCGGTTCTGACCGACGAGGACGCAAGGGTCAGGAACTCTGCCATTGAGATACTGACCGGCCTTGGTGATAAGGCGATAGACTCGGTAATAAACGCCTTGAACGCCAAGGAAGACAATATCGTTCGTTACGCGGCCGATGTTCTGGGCGACTTACGTGATCCACGCTCCACACAGGCTCTCATAAAAGCCCTCAAGCACCCCTCTGAGGATGTGATCTACTATATTATCCAGGCTCTCGGCAAGATCGCGGATAAGGCGGCCACAAAACCGCTTATGAGCTTCCTTGACAGTAGTCTCTGGCTCCAAAGCGCAGCCGTTGAAGCCCTTGGGCTACTTGGCGACCCGATACCCGTTCCCAAGTTACTTGAGCTCCTTAAAACAGATACCTTCATTAAGGCCCAGCTCGTGGAGGCGATCGGACGCCTTGCCACTCCCGATACGGTAGGCGATATTTTAGCCTGCCTTGAAAAAGACAACACCGACCTGAACAATGCCGTGCTTAAAGCTGTCGTCTCCATAAAGGACAGGTCCCGTGACACCTTCAAGAAGGACATTGAGGTAGATATAAACAAAGGCCTCATAGAGAGCGCCTGCCTCTCAGCACTTGAAAGCAGCGTCCCGTCACTGCAGAGGGCCGCAGCCGTCATACTCGGATGGCTTAAGGCAGAGAGCGCGGTCGGCGACTTAAGCTCAAAACTTCAGGACTCTGATGAAGAGGTTAGCTCAACCGCAAAAGAAGCGCTTGTCAGCATCGGCAAGGCTGCCGTACCTACCCTTCTTCAGCTTTTAAAGATACCGGAAAAGCGCGCGAGACTTCTTGCGATAACCGCGATAGGTGATATAGGCGACACAAAAGAAGCCGAAAAACTCTTTGTCATGCTTAGCGACAGCGACGACGATATAAGAAAAAGCTCGGCCCTTGTTATTGGAAAGCTTACCCCCAAAGGCGGTGATGACAGGCTTTTACCGCTTTTGGCAGATGCCTCGGACAAGGTCAGAAAGTCCGCGGTCGAGGCCCTTTGTTGTTACCCTAAGAACCCGGAGATAGAAGAGCTTATGATGAAGTTCCTCGACGGCGAAACGCCTTATCAGAAGAAATCAGCCGCCGAGTACTTTGAAAAAACAAAGAATGAAAAGTCGATAAAAAAACTTGAGAGTCTCTTAAAGGATGATGACCCGAGTGTTAAACAAGCCGCTGTCTTCGCGCTCGCAGGAATAGAGAACCTTAAGGTAGGGAGCCTTCCCATTATGCTGCTTGGCAGCGATGACGCGGTGCTTAGAAAAAGCGCGGCAATAGTTGTCGGCGAGCTTAAGGACAAACGAAGCGTCGAGCCTCTTTGCGTAAGCCTGGAGGATGAGAACATGTGGGTCAGATACCATGCGGCTCAATCTCTGGGGCTTATAGGTGACGAGCGTGCCGTGGACTCTCTTAAAGAGGCACTTACCGATGACGTAGGCGTTGTGCGTATAGCGTCTATCAAGTCCATGATGATGATAAGCAGCGATAACGTCGCCCTTGTACTTCCTCTGGCCGGCGATGAAGACGAAGACGTAAGAAAGGCCGTTGCCGAATCACTTAAAGGATGTGCGAGCAGCAACTGTTTGGAAGCACTTAAAAAACTACTTGATGACGAAAGCTGGAAGGTACGGGAGGCTGCCGTATTAAGCTCTTCCGATATCAAAGGCACAGAGGCACTTATCAAAACACTCCTGAATGACCCTAATCACTTTGTAAGTGAAGCGGCAAAGGAAGTACTGAAAGAACAATAACTATGACTGATAACCCAACAGCTACGCTCTCGAAGCAGTATCTGGTTATCAGAGAACTGATCAAAGAAAAGACCGGGATATACATTAGAGATACGAGAAGCGACTACTTAGAGTATAGAGTCGAAGAGCGAATGGACGCCAACTCGATCGAGGACATTGAAGAGTATTATTACTTCTTAAAGTACAGTCCCTCTAACTCCGGCGAATTTCAGGCTCTGATAAACCTCGTTACCGTGCAAGAGACCAGTTTTTTCAGGAACTCAGACCAACTGGAGTCCTTTAAGAACGTAATACTGAAGAACATCATCGATAAGAAGACCGAGGAGGGCTCTAATAATTTAAAGATATGGAGTGCCGCCAGCTCAACAGGTGAAGAGCCGATAACGCTCTCGATGATCATTAACGAGGCGCTCACCTACTTCTTTAACTGGAATGTCGAAATACTTGCAACAGACATTTCAACACGGGCTCTCGATCTGGCAAAAAAGGGAGAGTACCCGGAGCACAGGTTCAAAACCATGAGCCCCCTTATAAGGACAAAATTTTTCAGCAAGGTCCTTGATGGTTACAAGGCAAATGAAATGGCCATGGCTCCGATAAACTACAGGCACCTTAACCTTTCAGGCGACTTAAACGGCTTTAACGGTGACAAGGTCTATGATGTGATCTTTTGCAGAAACGTATTTATATACTTTACCGATGATGTAAAGGAAAAAATAGCAAATCATTTTTACAAAATCTTACGACCCGGCGGTTACCTGCTTTTAGGCAACGCTGAAAGTATTGATATCAGAAAGGTTCCCTTCAAGATGGCTTTTTTACCCGGAGGAATGGTTTATCAAAAACCTTAATTTAACTAAACACTGTAATTTTTTATAACTCACACAGGAGGCAAAGGAGGCCGCAATGTCAAAAAAAATCTTAAGTGCCGAGGATTCGCCGGCAACCCAAAAGTTCATAAGCTTTACGCTTAAGTACAAGGGTTACGAGGTTACCACTGCGAACGACGGAATAGAGGCGCTTGAAAAACTACCTGAGGAAAACTTTGACCTTATAATTCTCGACATAATGATGCCGAGGATGAACGGGCTGGAGGTCCTTCAGGAGATCAAGACGAACACCCCGTACAAGAACGTGCCGATCATTATGCTCACAAGCGAAAAAGGAGACAGTGACAGGCAAAGAGCGATGGAGCTCGGTGCTACAAACTTTTTAACAAAACCTTTTCAGCCGCCAGAGCTTCTTGAAGCGGTGGAAAAAGCAATAGGATAAGGACGCGTATCATGACAGATGATATGAATTTTGATGTAAAGGAACTCTACGGCGAGTTCATAGAGGAGAGCCTGGAGCTGACCGAAAATGTCAGCAAGGATCTTGTCTCCCTTGAAAAAGCCCCCAACGACGAGGAGCTTATCAGCCGTATATTCCGTTCCATGCACACCCTTAAGGGCAACTCCGGCTTTATCGGGCTAACGGATCTCTCTACCCTTGCCCATAGAATGGAAAGCATTCTTGGTAAGCTCAGGGACAAGGACTTCCCATACTTCCCGCTGATAAACGATGTGCTCTTCAAAGGACTTGATATAGTAAGAGGTGTGCTGGGAGACTTTGCTGACGACAAGGACACGGAACGCGAATACTCGGCCATATACACAGAACTTGAGTCCCTTATGTCCGGGCCAAGCAGCGCAGATCTTGGAAGCAGCGGCTCCGATGACTCCGGATCAGGCGAGGAACTTAAAGAAAACGACAAGCAGCAGGCGATATCACAGCGTGAAGCCTCTTATATGAGGGTCTCGACCCAAAGGCTTGATAAGCTGGTAAACCTTGTCGGCGAGCTTGCGGCCGGCCGTTCAAGGATGCTCCAGCTTAGCCAGGAACTTAAGGATAAAGCCTTTGAGGATGTTGCATCCTTTATCGCTTCAATTTCCACCCAGATACAAAGCGAGGTGCTTTCGCTTCGCATGGTGCCCATAAAACAACTTTTTGACAAGTTCTACCGTCTTGTGCGAGACATCTCGCGTCCGCTCGATAAAGAGGTTGAGCTGAAGATAACAGGAGAAGAGACGGAGCTTGATAAAACTATCATCGAGGTCCTTAACGACCCGCTCCTACATATGGTGCGTAACGCCATAAGCCACGGTCTCGAAGCACCTTCCGAGAGGAAAAAAGCAGGCAAGCCCGAGGTCGGCACCATTTACCTCAGAGCATTCCATGAACACAACCATGTGATAGTTGAGATAGAGGACGACGGACGCGGACTTGACCCGGAGAACATAATAAAGGAGGCCATAGCCAAGAACGTAATTACCAGTGAAGAAGCTGAGCATATGAGCAGAGCCGCCGCGGTCGACCTTATCTTCCGCTCCGGTTTTTCAACGGCAAAGACCGTAAACGACCTCTCGGGACGCGGCGTGGGCATGGATGTTGTCAAAACGAACATAGAAAAGCTCGGCGGCAATGTCGACGTTGATTTTGAGGCCGGCAAGGGAACAAAGTTTACCGTTAAGATGCCGCTGACGCTTGCCATTGTTCAGCTCTTCCTCTTGAAGGAAGGCGACTTCACATACGGCATCCCGCTTAACTATGTTGATGAAACCTTAAGGATCAACCCTAGCGAGCTGGAGTCTATCAAAAAACAGAAGATCTTCATGTTAAGGGGCCAGCCCATTCCGATCGTCGGGCTCTCGAATATTCTGGAGTTTGACAGCGCTGAAAAAACAAGTAAACTTTATTCAGTGGTTCTCATAAGGCTTATGAATAAATGCATCGGCTTTATTGTTGACGATTTTCTGGGCAAAGTAGAAACCGTCATCAAGCCACTTGGAAAATACCTTGAAAACCTTCCGGAACCCATTGAGGGGGTCTCGGGAGCCAGTATTCTTGGAACAGGCGAGGTAGTCGTGGTACTTGACGTACCGGGACTCTTCGACCTTTTGGATAAAGACACAACTAAATCAACCTATAACGAAAACGAATAAACGCAGCACAATCGAAAGGAGTAGAATCATGGCTTTACTAGCAAACACTAAAATAAGGAATAAACTTATCCTTATGCTAACCATACCGGTCCTTGTTGTTCTTGGGTTCTCACTGAACCAGGTCTGGAATAAATCTTCCGTACTCTCTGAGATGAGTGGCCTTGAGCACCTCTCGGAGCTTGCCGTCAACTTGAGTAACCTCGTTCACGAACAGCAGAAGGAGCGTGGAGCCTCTGCCCTCTATATGGGTAGCAAAGGGAAAAAGTTCGGCGCGGAGCTCCAGGCACAGAGAAGCGAAACCGATAAAATGAAGTCCGTACTGATGGAAGACCTCGCGAGCTTTGATACGACCCAGTACGGGGCCGAGTTCAAGAGCACGATCGATAATGCCTTGAACCTCCTGGGCCAGATAGAAGGCAAAAGAAGCGCCGCAACAGGCATGACGAGCTCCACAAGCGAGATAATCGGCTACTACACAAGACTTAACGGTGCCATGCTTGATACCATTGCATACACCTCAAAGCTTACATCAGACGCAGACATGGCCCTCCTCACAAGAGGCTATGTCAACTTCCTTATGGGTAAGGAGCGGGCAGGCATAGAGCGCGCCGTTCTTAGCAACACCTTCGCGCGCGACAGCTACGCCAAGGGTAACTTTAACAAGTTCTTGAGCCTTGTCACCGCACAGGACACCTACATCAACGTATTCAAGAGCGCGGCAACGATCGATCAGATAAACTACTATAACTCCAAGATGCAGGGCGAGTACTTAAATGAAGTGAACCGCATGCGAGAGATCGCGATGAGCAAAACCAGCGGCTTCGGTGTTGACTCGAGTCACTGGTTCCAGATGAAGACCGGCAAGATCAACCTCTTAAAAGATGTCGAGAACAAGCTTGCCGTTGACCTTGAAAGCAAATCAAGTGAACTTAAAAGCGCAGCTAAATGGTCCCTTATCGTCGTAATACTTATAACCATTATAGCGATTATCGTAACGGTCTTTCTTGCCTACCTTATCTCAAAGAACATTACGGACTCTGTCAAGTCGCTCAGCGGCTCAATGGATGAGCTTGCAAGCGGAGAGGGCGACCTTACTACAAGGCTTGATGTCAAAGGTAATGACGAGGTAGCTGAGACATCCACGGCCTTTAACACCTTTATCGAGGGCCTGCACGGAATAGTTAAAGAGATAAACACCAACTCCATCCAGCTCTCAAGCGCCACCGAGCAGATCTCGGCCGGCACAGAAGAGCTTGCACGCGGCGCCGACAGCCAGCATAAGCAGGCTTCGGAAACAGCAGCGGCCATGGAAGAGATGGCCAGCTCAGTTCACCTTGTTTTTGAGAACTCGAAAAAATCACTTGAGGCCTCGGACAAGACAACCGCTCTTGCAGAAGAAGGCGGCCTGGTAGTACAACAAACAATGGCAGGGATGAGCAAGATCGAAGAGACCGTCCAGCAGTCTTCCGAGAAGATCAGAGAGCTTGGCGTTCGCAGTAAAGAGATAGGCAAGATCGTAAACGTCATAAACGAGATAGCCGCTCAGACCAACCTCCTGGCCCTAAACGCCGCCATTGAGGCAGCGCGTGCCGGAGAGCACGGACGTGGCTTTGAGGTCGTGGCCGAAGAGATCAGAAAACTTGCCGAACAGTCGGCTCAAAGCACGGTTCAGATCACAACCATAATCGAAGAGATACAAAATGAAACAGCACTTGCCGCAGACAGCATGACCGGTGTCACACGTGAGGTCGAGGAAGGCACAAAGCTTGCCGACCAGACCGGAGATTCGCTCACAAAGATAGTCGCCTCCATCAAAGAGACAAGCGACATGATCAAGGGCATGAGCGAGGCCAGCAAACAGCAAGCTGCTGTTAGTGACCAGGTAGCAAAGAGCGTTGAGAACATAAGCTCTATCACAAAAGAAAGCGCTTCAAGCTCTGAAGAGATAGCAAGCACCACACAGGAACTTGCCAAGCTCGCGGAAGGACTAAAGCGCGTTGTCGATAAGTTCAAGATATAGTGACAGTTATACGGTACAAAAACCGGCAATAGCCTCGGGCTCCATACATGGAGTTACTTTGAGATCGAAGTAAAGAGACGCCTTGTCAGAATAGCAAGCTTAGTTAAGGTTTGAAAAAGGCGATGACAACTTCAATCAAAGAGACCTCTGGCATTTTATATTAAGGAGGCAGTTATGAGATCAGAAACTGCAGAAGCGGAAAAAGCTTCCGTTATAATCAAAAAGTTCGTGACGCTTGGGCTCGGTGAAGAGCGTTACGGAATAGATATCAGCAAGACCAGAGAAATTATCGCAAAGTATGAGATAGTTCCTCTACCAAAAACACCGGATTTCATTGAAGGGATAATCTCCTTAAGGGGCGACATAATACCTGTAGTTGACCTAAGGAAGCGTTTCGAGCTTGAGAACCATGAGCGCGACACGGATACCAGGGTAATTGTCGTTGAGCTTGCGGAGTTTACGGTAGGCGTTCAGGTTGACAAGGTCTTTGAGGTCTTAAAACTCTCGGAAGACAACATTGAGCCGCCCCCGCCGCTCGTATCAGGGCTCAAGGCAGACTACCTAGAGGGTGTTGCTGAGATAAACGATCATCTAATAACCATCCTCAACCTTGAGAAGATCTTTTCAACAAATGAAAAGCTTGTTTTAGGTGGGCTTGAGGAAAACGATTCACCGGCCCCTAAGACAAAAAGTACGTCTGCGCCGGCAATACAAAAAGATGCGCAGCCCGAAAGCGTGACCACGACCGTCTCAAGTGACGGCATGATCGAGCTAAGAGGCAAGTCATATTTTGTAGGAAAGAAATTCGCTGATACTGAGGTCGAACTTAAAGAAAACGGTCCAAATCTAAGCGTCTTAAAGAATGGAAAAAAAATAAAAGACTTTTCCCTTTAACCCCTGAGCCTTGCCGTGCGTTTTCCGATTATGGGCACGGTAGCAACTGACGGTTTACTGAGAAGCTCTTTGAATCACTAACTTATGGCACATATAATAACTATTGGTAATCAAAAAGGCGGTTGTGGCAAAACCACAACCGCCGTAAACCTTTCCGCAGGGCTAGCTGTTCTGGGTAAGAGGGTTTTACTTATCGATATGGATCCGCAGGGCAACTCCTCACTTACCTTTGGCATCAATATCGAGGATCTGCATATATCCATGTCGGATATATTGCTGGATGACAACGTACACTTTAAGTACAACATCTTCTCAAAGGGTAATATACATATCGCTCCGTCTAACCCAACACTTAATTATGCTGAGGAGCGCCTTCATACAATGGAGGGCAAGGCAACAAGACTTAAGGAAAAAATAGGCGAGGTTGAGAGCAACTACGATTTTATATTGATAGACTGTCCCCCGAGCATCGGGATTCTCACAACGAACGCTCTTATGGCGAGCCACTGGACAATATTACCTGTTGATGTGGGTTTTTACTCACTTGTTGGAATAAAGCAGTACCTTGCAAGGATCGAAGACGTGATGGAGCAAAACAAGAACCTTAAGATCCTCGGAATACTCGTTACCATGTATAATGAGAGAAATAATATTAGCCGCGAGGTTATGGCTAAACTCAAAGGTTCCTTTAAAGATAAGGTCTTTAACACAGCAATACGTAGAGATATCAAGCTTACTGAAGCACCGGGACACCTTCAGACAGCAATTGAATATATGTGGCGAGGCAGAGGCTCCAGCGATTATCTCGCGCTATCAAATGAAGTCCTAAAACGGGTCTGACGGTAAACTCCCGGTAGACCCTAAAACCGCTTGGAAAGGGAAGGCAAATGGCTACATCTAAAAAGCCTAAGACCGGCAAAAAGCCGGCGGCAAAAAAGAAGACAGCAAAAAAAAGCGCTCTTGGCAAAGCAGGAGGCTCATTGGTCCTTACAAAGGCCATGAGGAGTCGTATATCTGACAACCTGACGCCCCCGCCAACACCGCCGACAAATGAAGCGCCAAAACCTATTGAAGCTAAGTTCGATCCAAAGGTAATAGCCGAAAGGATCTGGTCGGAGCTGCTTCAGACAGATGAAACAGGCTCTTTCGAGGTGAAGTTTTACCTCTCAAGCGGCAAGGAGTTTGCCCTTAGGGGTGACAAAGAAGGTTTTGGAACGATCCAGGCGCTTGAGCCATTTTCTGAGGTTCACGAAAGACTGCTTGAGGCCCACCACAACGAAGTGGTTCGCATTGAGATATATAGTGATCTAAAGGGCCTTAATTTTACCGATTACAATGATTTTCTTGAGTGGCTTGAACTATAGCACTCTTCTTTTTCAATTTAGAGTATAACTCATCATGCAGACTATTTTAATCGTCGACGACGACAGACATATTCAAAAGCTATTAACCTTATTGCTTGAAGCTGAAGGATATAACGTTCTAGTTACAGATAATGCTAAAGAAGCATTAAAGATTATAGAGACGGAGCTCCCCTCGCTTGTAATACTTGACTTTATGCTGCCCGGTACAGACGGACTTGAAGTCTTAAAACAAATTAAACTTACAAATATAGATACTGATGTTATCGCCATTACCGGCCATGGCTCTGAGCGCATTGCGGTTGAACTTATGAAGCTTGGTGCAACCGACTACATTCAAAAACCATTTGCAAAAAATGACTTTATAACCGCCGTTAAAAGAGTTCTTTCCTCACGGGAGGCCTACGCAAAAACAACACAGGATAATAACATCCTGGTGGTTGATGATGACGCTGCTGTTTTAAGTTTTGTTTCTAAATCACTCAACGGACTCGGAAATATAGTAGTTGAGAACGACTCTCGAAAAGCTCTTACACTGCTCGGTAGCGAGCACTATGATATTATTATTACGGATGTTTATATGCCGCATATTGAAGGCATCGAACTCTTAAAACGGTCAAAGCTCTTAAACCCTACGACCAGCGTAATTATTATGACCTCATCAAATGAAATTAACCTTGCGCGAGCTGCAATGAAGCAGGGCGCCAATGACTTTTTAGTAAAACCGTTTAAGCCAGAAGATATACGCGCTGCTGTTTCTGACATTTTGTCTGCCATGCGTAAAGACAGCTATAAGAAACTTAAAAAACAATTCGAGTTCCAGGCATTACGCGAGGAGGAAAAAAGTGATTATATACTCGGCTCTGTAGAGGCTCTCATTATGGCTTTGGAGGCGCGCGACTTATACACGAGCGGTCATTCAGAGAGGGTTACATGGTATTCACATGAGATAGCTCAAAGGCTAAACCTCTCAGAAAATGAATTGACCACCATAAAACATTCGGCCAGACTCCATGACCTTGGAAAGATAGGCACGGATGATTCCAGCCTTTACAAAACAGGAAAGCTTACACAGGAAGAACGGGATAAAGTAGCTTACCACCCGGTTTTGGGTGCTGTCATAGTCACTTCAATTAAAATGCTTGAGGATTACGTGCCCGGAATTAGACATCACCATGAACGCTACGACGGAAAAGGTTATCCCGACGGCCTTAAGGGAGACAGTATCCCTCTACCGGCTCGAATTATTTGTGTTGCTGACGCCATTGATGCCATGATGTCATCCCGACCATACAGAGATGGACTTCCTGCAGAGAAGGTCATTGATGAATTAAAGCTGAACAGCGGAACTCAATTTGATCCCGATATCGTAACCGTAGCACTTACATTACTGGAAGCTGGTCTTTTTCACCCGGACTATTCTACTCAAAATGAAACTGAACACCAAACAACAAATGTTTAATAAATTATCACTAAATTCAAGGCTCTTAATTCTAGCTGTTATTGCATTGATCATATTCATTGCTTTTTACAGATGGTGCGAATCGCTTTATCATGAAGATCTCGATAAACTGGCAAAGCAAAGACTTGAGATAACAGAACTGTCCTTTAACAAGCTGCTACAAAGGGATGTTGACCTTTTGTCTGCTGTAGCAAACACGGTTTTAAAAGATAAAGAAATTATAGATCACTTTAAGAGTAGAAATAGAGACGAACTTTTTAAAAGTACCGAAAGTATTTTTAGTAGTTTTAACGAGCAGTACGGTATTTCTTTATTTTATTTCCATCTACCAAACGGAATTACTTTTTTGAAAGTCCATGATAAGGAACACTTCGGCGGCAGGCATGCTGGTCTTATTTTTAACTCGGCCAGAAGCGTAAAGGAAACATTATCCGGTATTGATGTGGATAATGGAACAATTGCCCTTAAAACGGTTGTGCCGGTTGTAATTGATGAAGAGCTTATAGGGTATCTGGAGCTTGGTCAATCAGTGCATCATTTTATTGAAACTCTTCAGGCTGGCACAAAAAACAGATATGCTATTTTTGTTGAAAAAAAATATTTGACAAACAAAGATAAGAAATCTTTACCTTTACCATACGGTACCGGTAGCAACCTGGGCTTTAAGGTTAATCACGTTCTTATCACACATACCGGTCAAGACCTATCAGAGTTTACCTCCTGTATTAATATTTTGTCTTACAATAACTATGAAAGTAAAGTTACCTATGCAATGCACGACATACATGATGCCAGTTTTGCATGTGGTATTTTACCCTTGAAAATGAACTTTACCGATACTCGTGAAACAATTGACCACATTGGTGAAATAATAACTATTTTTGACATATCAACTGAGGCGGATATTGCCATGTCCGCTCATCGCAATATGATCTTCTTCATTCTTTCAATGCTTGTTTTTGTTTTCGTTTCGTTATTTATTATAAAACTTTCCATCTCATCGCCGATCAAGAACATCCTTAAGGTAACAAAAAAAATAAGTGGCGGTGATTTTACATCAAGACTTAATATAGGAACAAAAGATGATTTTGGGCTACTCTCGCACTCAATAAACGAGATGGCATCTCAGCTTGATATTTTTTACAAGGACATGGAGGCGCTTGTCAACCAGAGAACACTTGATGTCGTTCACATCAACAATGCGCTTGAAACGGCTAACGACAAGCTTACGACCTCGTATAAAATGCTCGAAACTCAAACCCAGGAACTAAAAGCCGTAAACCTTGAACTCACTGACCTTGACAAATTGAAGACCGAGTTCCTTCAGACCATATCACACGAGCTCAGAAGTCCCTTAACCCCTATACTGGGCTACCTGGAGATCATGCAGGATGGTGACCTCGGGGAACTGACCGATTTACAAAAAGATATTGTTCATGAAATGTTCATCTGCGGCAAGAACCTTCAAATGGTTCTCGATGAGCTTCTTGAGGCCGCCACTATTCAGGCAGGCAAGCTCTTTATGGAGTTTAACGAGATCGACCTTGATACCTTGCTCAAAACCTGTATTAAAGATATTAGGCGCTACACGGAAAATCATAACATCGAGATATCATTAAGTAACATATCTCCACCCATACTTATTAAAGCAGACTCATCAAAGTTGAAACAGATATTTTCTCACCTTTTACGTAATGCGGTTAAATTCAACAAGCCAAATGGCACTATATCCGTTAATGCAACCGTGCATGACGGTCATGTCGCCATAGACGTTACAGATACCGGTATCGGAATTCCGGAAAACAAGCTCAAGAATATTTTCGATGGTTTCTATCAGGTAGATTCTTCAGCCGCACGTCATTATGAAGGTGTCGGGCTTGGACTATACCTTGTACATAAACTTATTGACCTACATAACGGTAGCATTGATGTAAAAAGCGAGTGGGGCAAAGGAACAACTTTTACTGTAACCTTGCCAAAGATATAATTTAATAAATAAACGGATAAACACCTATGTCTACTATCTTAGCATGTGATGACAATCCTGTAATAACGGAGTTTATAGAAAACATCTTCTCCAAAGAGCATGAAGTTATTACAGCAACCAATGGAGAAGAAGCGCTCGCCTGCGTCAAAAACAACAATCCTGACCTGATAATCATTGACGTAATGATGCCTGTTATGGACGGGATAACAGCGATTAAGACCTTGCGGTCTGATGAAGAATTTAAATTTATACCTATAATTATGCTTACCGCACTCGGAAAGGACGAGGATATAGTCAGGGGGCTTGATGCCGGCGCCGACGACTATATGGAGAAGCCCTTCAATACAAAGGTCTTTATGGCTCGCGTCAGAGCCCACCTTCGAGCAAAGTCTCTTTACGATCAACTTGAGTCCACAAAGAAAGACATTGCCACAACTTTAAACATAGTTAACTCCACGACATCAAAACTAGCCATCCGTGATGTCCTCAAGTACATCACGGATCAACTCGCCGGTCATCTTAACCTTGACCGCTCCTCTATTATTCTTGTTAGCGAAAACGATCAAGAGGCTAGCGTCATTGCCTCCAGTGACAGCGATAACACTAAACCTATAACGATAGACCTGACAAAATACCCGGAAGTAAGATCCGCCATCCAATCCAACGAGCCTGTTTTTGTTCAGAATACATCAACCAGTTCTTTGTTGGAGGAAGTCTCTGAGATCATGAAGCTGCCCTATACTTCCCTTTTGGTAGTACCGATAATCGGTGATCTCGAGAACGTAGGCAAGTTTATATTAACAGCAAAAATAAAATCCGGTACTCTTACCGATTTCGACCAGAAATTTTGCCAACTCGTGGCAGCAGCCTCCGCTACGGCCATCAAAAATGCCTATCTCTATGAAGATATTGAGGCTAAGAATAAGAGCCTAAAAGAGCTTGACCGTTTAAAATCAAACTTCGTCGCTATGGCCTCACATGAACTTAGAACCCCGGTAAATATTATTTCAGGGTACTTAGAAATGTTATATGACGGCACAATTGGAGAACTTACTGAGGAGGTAAAAGAGCTTATAAAACAAGCACTTGACAGCTGCCAGGTTCTCACAGATACAGTCACAGACATGTTGGACCTCTCTGTAATTGAATCAGGTGAACTTCCCTTGAACCTACAAAAAGACCTTGTATATGATCTTTTGGTAAAAACCGCTATGGATTTTCAAAGTCAGGCAGAACAACAGGATGTCTCTATTACGGTTGACGATACCTCCACGGATTGTGAGGCTTATTTTGATAAATCAAAGATATCTCAGGTTCTTGCTAACCTGGTAACTAACAGCTTAAAATTTACTGAAAGTAATGGTACAATAACTTTGAGCTGTGCAAATGCTGATAAAAACACAGTTCAAATCAATGTTTCCGATACCGGAACAGGTATAAAGGAAGAGGATCTAGGTAAGGTTTTTGAGGAGTTTTATACAACCGGGGGCAGCATTGAGGGTACCGGTCTAGGCCTCCCGATCTGTAAAAAAATCATAGAGAAACACAATGGTTCTATCAAAATTGAAAGTACCTATGGGAAGGGTTCTAAGACAACCATTACCCTTCCAAAGGAATCATCGGATCGTACTGAGAAATTAAATGACTGAATTTAAAATTTTAAGAACCGCGGTAAAGCTTGAAAGACAGGTTGCCGCCATTTACTATCGTTTTAATGACCTTTTCAAAGACGACCTGCTCTTGGGCCACGTTTGGCATTCACTTGCCACAGAAGAAGAGGCTCACGCTGACTTTATAGAAGCAGAGATCAAAATGTCTGAGAAAGTTCCTGATGTCTTTGGTGATACAACTATTGAGATGGGTGATCTTCAGGAATCCTTGAAAAAATTAGCGGAAATTGAAAGATCAATTACTAACGAGACCACGCTCAAAGAGGCCATAAAAATAGCAATTGATATTGAAAGAGATCTGGTAGAGAGACAATATGATTCCATTATAGAGGTTGTGTCCCCTGGACTTAAAAAGATCTTTAAAGAGCTTACTTCAAACTCTGATCATCTGGAGAAACTAAATATAGCCGCAAGAAAGCTGGGAATTATATAATATGTCTATAAAAGTACTAATAGTTGATGACTCGAACTTCATGCGTAAAGCCCTAACACGCATGATCGAGTCGGAACCCGGTTTCACCGTCGCTGACCAGGTCTCAAACGGTTCGGATGCGCTCAAGGTCATCCCAAAGCTCCAACCACACGTTGTCCTTCTTGACGTTGAGATGGAGGGTATGGATGGACTGATGACCCTCAAAAAGATCATGGACACACACCCTACCCCCGTTATCATGTTTTCCGCCTACACAAAAAAAGGTGCCGATATAACACTGAAGTGTCTTCAAGAAGGAGCCGTTGATTTTCTGGAAAAACCCTCCGGCTCTATCTCAATGGACCTCAATGCGGTTCGAGAGGCGCTAATCAGTAGAATACGCGTTGCTATACGTGTTAAGCCGCATCGCAAAATAACTAAGCTGGTAGTACCGTCAACAGGCATTAAGAACCTTACCTTACCAGATATATCAAACTCTATCCTTGCTATAGGTTCATCCACGGGTGGGGTGCAGGCTCTGCACAATGTCATCCCGCTTTTACCAAAAGATCTACCCATCCCAATTGTTATCGTCCAACATATGCCTCCCATGTTTACAAAAACTTTTGCCGAGAGCCTGGATGCTGACAGTGCTGTTACTGTAAAGGAAGGTGCGGATGGAGACGTATTGAAGCCGGGGGTTGTTTATATTGCTCCGGGCGGACTACACATGACGGTCGCAAAAGATCGCTCTAATAATGTAGTTTTGAGGACATCGAAAGAACCCTCCGATGAACTTTTAAGACCATGCGTTGATATACTTTTCAATTCTGTCGCTAATATTTACGGTAAGAACACGCTTGCTGTCATCTTAACCGGTATGGGTGATGACGGAACAAAAGGTCTTAGAACATTAAAAGAAAAAAATATAATATCTATTGCTCAAGATGAAAATACCTGTGTTGTTTACGGAATGCCCAAGCTTGCCGTTGATAATGGCCTGATAGATGTTATCTTACCAATTAACAGGATTGCGGATCAGATAATGGCAATTATTAATAAATCCAATGCCGGCATCTAAAACTTTATTGTTGTCATAGAGGAGACAAAATGAGAATTACTATTAAATTTAAGGTCGGGATATTGATGGCTATATTTATTTCACTTATTATAGTCACAAAAATCGCGACATCCTGGATGAACGGTAATCAAGAAAAATATGCACTTATTATAAACGTCTCGGGAAAACAGCGAATGTTAACCCAAAAGATCAAAACTGAAACCGTCTCTATCGCAAGGGGAATGGAGTTTATAGAAAAACAAAGCTCTTTAGCGAATCATGTTGCTGACAATAAAACTTTTCTGTCAGAGATATACACCGCTACGAGAGGATTTGATATATACCGCTACATTGCTCCATTTAAAGATTCTGCTGACTCTATTATTAAACATGTCAGCCTGTATCCCATAAACCCGGAAAACACTCCAAACGATTATGAAACAAAAATACTTAAGGAAATGTCTTCAAAAAAATCTCCTAATGATCATTTTGAGTACGTTTCAAAAGAAGGTAAACAACATTTATATTATATTAAGCCTTTAACGGCTACGACTGCGTGCCTAAAGTGTCACGGGCTCGGGAAAAAAGCACCCGGGCTTGTTAAGCTTAATTACCCTAAGGCATCCAAAACCAGCTTTTCCAAGGGCGAGGTAATAGGCGCCATAGTCATCCATGTTCCGGCTTACGGCACCCTTACTGAGAAAATTTTTTCTTTAAAGAAAACGAGTGATCTTTTTCAATCTACCCTGAAAACTTTTGCAAACGGTGGTATTTTAAAAAACAGTAACGGTACCGAGGTTCTTCTTGCCCCCTCGAAGAACCCTGAAATTGAATCTAACATATTAGAAGCTACAGCTCTGTGGGCTGAAACAAGCAAACACATAAAAACCCTTCTGGACCCATCCGGCTCAAACCTCAAAAAAATAGTCGATGCTGCCGGTTTTATTGAAGTAAATACACCTAAGATATTAAATCTTATGGACCTTATTACGGTTGCATATCAAAGTGAATCAGAGTCTGCGGTTCATTCTCTTGATAGGCTACTACTTATTTTAATAGGCTTTATTATTTTTATTGCGTTCATTTCATTGCTTTATCTAAATAAAAATATAGTGGGACCACTTGAAACCGTTAAGAATTTTCTACTCGCGATATCCAGAGGTGACATATCTCAGGAAGAAATAGAGGTAACCAGAAACGACGAGGTAGGAGAAATGTATCGCTCCCTAAATCAGGTTACTCGCGGACTCGGCTCCATGACCAAAAACGTTTCGCTCGCAACGAATGAAATAAAAAGCTTCACCCTCGATATTAAGGAAGTGACCAATGAACTTTCAACCGGCTCTACCGCACAAGCCTCTGCAATAAAGAAAGCTATCGGCTCTATAGAAAGACTTGATAACTCAATATCTCATGTTGCATCAGACACTGATAACCTGTATTCTACTTCCGAGGAAGTATCATCTTCGGTGCTCGAGATCACAGCAAGCATTGATGAAGTTGCCAAGCTCTCAGAGGACCTTTCCCATACCGTTGAAGAGGTTTCATCTTCTATAACCGAAATGGCTTATTCGGTAAAAGAAGTAACCGAGCTTGCCTCAATGCTTACATCCTACACATCTGAGACAGCGACCGCCATTACCCAGATCAATGCTTCTATAAAAGAGGTAGAACATAACCTTAAAACATCCGCTAACCTCTCCGAGACAACCGCAGCTGACGCAGCTGAAGGCAGAGACTCTGTTAAGAAGACAACCGATGCCATGGAAAATATTAATGTAATGGTTGAAAACTTCTCTGACGTAATAAAGCGACTCGCCGATAAATCCATGTCAATCGGCAAAATACTTGGCGTAATTAATGAAATGTCCGAGCAAACAAACCTGCTTTCTCTTAATGCCGCTATTATTGCAGCACAGGCGGGCGAACACGGTAAAGGATTTGCGGTCGTTGCAGACGAGATAAAGGAATTTTCTGACAGAACGGCCGCCTCAACAAAGCAGATTGAAAAACTTATAAAAAGTGTTCAAAGCGAATCGGAAGCAGCATCAAAGAGTGTTGACGAGGTCGGCAGGAGTGTTGAAACGGGACTTGTTCTCTCAAACCAAGCCGGTGAAGCACTTGATAAAATTCTTTCAAGCGCCAGCAGCTCAAGCGAAATGATAGAGCAAATCGCGAAGGCTTCAGCCGAACAACTTCGTGGCAGTCAACAGGTAAACGAATCAATGGAGCGCATCACAGAGATGCTTACTAAAGTATATCGCGCCATTGAGGATCAGGAGAAGGGAAGTTCATATATTGCAAAGGCCGCTGAACGCATGATGGAAAATGCAACTCAAGCTCGCAGAGCCACACAGGAACAAAGCCACGGCGGTCAACTTATTTCCAAGGGAATTGAAAACATTACGACCCTCATAAGCTCCATTAATAAATCAACCAAAGACCAAACGGTTAACAGTAAAAGCGTTTTGGGCATTATTGAAAATGTCAGCAATACAACCGAGAAGAACTCTTTAAGCTTCAGAGCCATGAGGGACGCCACGGAAACGCTCCTTGAACATTCAGATAAGTTATTTGATATAGTAAAAAAATTCAAAAAATAATGAAATAATAAAAGGCTCAAGAAGGTTACTTCTTGAGCCTTTTAAGTACTTGTCATATTTCTACATCTTATCCGGTGCCTTCACCCCAACCAACTTAAGTCCCTTTTTTACGACAAGCGCTACCGCCTGACACAACAGAAGCCTTGCCTCTGTAAGCTCCTTATCTTCAGTTACAACACGGCTCGCATTATAGAATGAGTGAAATTCTCCGGCGAGACCTTGAAGATAAAATGCTATTCTGTGCGGCTCCATCTCAACAGCGCTTTTCTCTATTACCTCACTAAACGCCGCAACTGTTTTAATAAGAGACACCTCTTGCTTGCTGATGAGTTTCCTGAATATCTCAATTGGATACTCTGCGTTCAGCTGAGGTATTAGCGTACTCTTTTCCTTGGCATGCCCTATAATACTTTTAACGCGAGCATGACAGTACTGAACATAATAAACAGGATTTTCCGGTGCCTGTTTTTTGGCTAGCTCCAGATCGAAATCCAGCTGAGCGTCACTTTTGCGCATTAAAAAGAAGAACCTGCATGCATCCGGACCAACCTCGTCAACAACTTCTTTTAGGGTTACGAACTCACCTGCTCTTGTACTCATTGCTACAGGCTCTCCGTCTCTTAAAAGACTCACAAGCTGAATAAATATGATCTTTAGTTTATCGTCATCCTCTTTAAGGGACCTGAATAGCGCCACCATCCTTGGCTTATACCCATGATGATCTGCGCCCCAGACATCAATGATCCTCTCAAAACCTCTTTCTATTTTTTCACTGTGATATGCAATGTCTGCTGCAAAATAGGTTAATGTACCATCGGTTTTTTTAAGAACCCGGTCTTTATCATCACCGAAGTCGGTTGATCTGAACCAAAGCGCTCCGCCATCTTCATAAATATGACCAAGCTCTTTTAATTTATTAATGGTTTTTTCAACGAGTCCCTTTTCATGCAGCGTCTTTTCACTATAATAAACATCAAAGCCGACACTAAACTCTTCGAGATCTTTTTTTATTCCTTGCATTATAGATTTACTGGCAAACTCAGTAAAAATATCCTGGCACTTATCAAGAGAAACATCTTTGTACTTATCGCCAACTTCTTTTTGAAAATCTTTAGCTACATCGACCATATACTCGCCCTTGTAGTGATCGTCAGGAAACTTTATCTTCTCTCCAACAAGCTCCTTATAACGCAGATAAAGTGAAGCTCCGAGGGTCTGCATCTGGTTGCCCACATCATTTATATAATACTCTCGTGTAACATCAAAACCCGCAGCGCTCATTATCCTAGCCAGGCTGTCCCCGACAGCGGCGCCCCTGCCATGCCCGATGTGTAGCGGGCCTGTGGGGTTGGCACTTACGTATTCTACCTGAATTTTTTTACCATTGCCGACAATTGATCTTCCACAGTTACTGCTGTCCGATACGATCTCTTTTAAGAGCTCGTGCCAGTATGACACATCAAGGTATATGTTTATAAAACCCGGACCGGCTACATCACATTTCTTTATTACTTCATTTTTTTCTATT